>CAMBRL010000017.1 GCA_945870105.1 Chitinophaga pinensis | reverse complement strand
AAAATTGCCTCGACAGGAAAAAAAGAGGATAATCCAATTGCTATTGAGGAAATAAAGCGTACCTCCTTTTCAGATCATTTATCGTGGATACTTCCATTGGCAATAATGATTATCATTTGGATTTTCTTTATGCGACGAATGGGCGGAGGTGGAGGATCACAAATATTCAATATCGGAAAATCTAAAGCTACTTTGTTTGATAAAGACACACAAGTGAATATCACTTTTGAAGATGTTGCCGGTTTGGGCGAAGCGAAAGTGGAGATAAAAGAAATTGTTGACTTCCTGAAAACGCCTAAGAAATATACAGAACTGGGCGCTAAAATTCCAAAAGGAGCCTTGCTTGTAGGCCCTCCGGGAACAGGTAAAACCTTATTGGCAAAAGCGGTTGCAGGTGAAGCTAAAGTTCCGTTCTTCTCATTGTCAGGTTCTGATTTTGTGGAAATGTTTGTTGGTGTTGGAGCATCGCGTGTGCGTGACTTATTCCGTCAGGCAAAGGAAAAAGCACCTGCAATTATTTTTATTGATGAGATTGATGCGATTGGCCGTGCACGTGGAAGAAGTGCTGCGCAAGGCTCAAACGATGAGCGCGAAAACACACTGAACCAACTGCTCACCGAGATGGATGGTTTTGGAACCAACAGTGGCGTTATTATTCTTGCAGCTACCAACCGTGCCGATATACTTGACCGTGCGCTAATGCGTGCAGGACGTTTCGACCGCCAGATTTATGTGGATATGCCGGATGTTAATGAGCGTCAGGAAATTTTTAAAGTGCATTTGAAACCTTTAAAACTTGATCAATCGGTGGATATTGAATTTCTTGCCCGTCAAACTCCCGGTTTTTCGGGTGCTGACATTGCCAATATTTGTAACGAAGCGGCTTTGATTGCTGCCCGTAAGGACAAAAAAGTGGTAGAAAAACAAGATTTCTTAGATGCTGTTGACCGCATTATTGGTGGTTTGGAGAAGAAAAATAAAATTATTTCACCTGAAGAAAAGAAAGTGATTGCCTACCATGAAGCAGGACATGCTTCAGTGAGTTGGTTGGTAGAACATGCATCGCCATTGATTAAAGTTACCATTGTTCCGCGCGGGCGCTCATTGGGTGCTGCATGGTATTTGCCAGAAGAAAGACAAATTACTACCAAAGAGCAATTGCTTGATGAAATGTGTGCTGCTCTTGGTGGTCGAGCTGCAGAGGAAGTTATGTTCGGAAAAATTTCAACGGGTGCTTTAAGTGATTTGGAAAAAATAACCAAACAAGCTTATGCAATGGTTACTATGTATGGTTTGAATGAAAAAATAGGTAATGTGAGTTTCTATGATTCCTCAGGCCAAAACGAATATATGCTTAGCAAACCTTACAGCGAAGAAACCGCAAAAACGATTGATGAAGAGGTTAGCAAAATGATTGAGGCTGCTTATGCCAGAACCAAGAAAATACTTTCTGAAAACAAACATTTGCTAAGCCAGCTGGCAGATTTATTGCTCGAGCGCGAAGTGATTTTTAAAGAGGATTTGGAGAAAATTTTCGGGAAGCGCAAATTTGATAAAGAAGAAAAAAACGGAACTCCGAAAGATCTGAAGGCAGATGTCACTCCTGAAGCAACAGAGAAAAAAGAAGAAGATGCTCAGCCAAAAGCAGAAGATA
Organism: Chitinophaga pinensis; assembly: GCA_945870105.1. Classification (GTDB taxonomy): domain Bacteria; phylum Bacteroidota; class Bacteroidia; order SXHM01; family SXHM01; genus SXHM01. The sequence goes on along the minus strand of CAMBRL010000017.1, from coordinate 34,978 downwards.
AGACAGAAAGTCCGTCACCTACTTTGTTTTCCTGATTTTAATTACTTTTCCTGCCTTAAATAAATGGAACAAGGCTGGATATTAGTATTTACAACCAATAATCTTATCGAATCAGAGATGATAAAAGCGTTGTTAGATGAACATGGTATAATTGCCGTAAATCTTAACAAACAGAGTTCTGCTCATCTTATTGGTGAAGTTGAGGTGTATGTAAAAAATACCGATGTGCTTCATGCCAAACAACTGATTTTAAAACAACAGGAGCAGTGAAAGATTTAGGGCTAAGGCTGGCAACAGGTGTGATTTTTTTGACTTTAGTTATCGGTTCAATTCTGCTGGTCAATAAGACTGTAATTCCTTTTTTAGTTTTCTTTTCTCTTACCACAGCCATAGGCTTGTGGGAGTTTTACCGCATCTGTGAAAATGAAAAAATATATGTGCAAAAACGGCACGGAATTTTTGTGGGCACAGGAATTTTTTTCATTACAGCATTGATTTCGATTGACCACGCCTTTTTCAAATACCAGTTGTTGGTGTTGCCATTGATGTATGCAGTTTTTATCCGCGAGCTTTTTCGTAATCGTGAAAATCCGTTTACCAATATCGGATTTACTATTCTTGGTATTATTTACATCGCACTTCCGTTTACGTTGCTGGTTTATATAGTAAAACCAGGGCTTTCAGGTGAATACAAGCCCCTCATTTTGCTTGGCTATTTTATGCTGATTTGGGTATTTGATTCAGGTGCATACTTAGTGGGTTCAAATTTTGGTAAGCACAAAATGTTCCCTAAAATTTCACCGAAAAAATCTTGGGAAGGCGCTTTTGGCGGAACAGTTTTTACGCTAATGTTTGCCTATATCCTTTCTTTATATGTTGATGATTTGAGTTTCTTCGATTGGTCTGTAATCGGCTTGATTGTAGTAGTTATAGGAACTATTGGCGATTTGGTTGAATCATTATTGAAACGTAGCGTTGGTATCAAAGATTCGGGAAATATTATGCCGGGACATGGAGGAATTTTGGACCGTTTTGATAGTATTCTTATATCTTCGCCATTCGTTTTTGTTTACCTCAATTTTATCTAAATGAAATTCCATAAAGAAGGATACGCTTCGCTTACTTTAGTTCTTGTATTTGCAATAGTATTTGCAAGTGCAATACAGTATATGTTTCCCGAAAATCATTATCTACATGTTTTTTCCTATGCAGTGGGAGCTTTTTTTATAATTGTTATTCTGCAGTTTTTCCGCCATCCGAAACGCAATATTGTTCAGAATTCAAATCAGATTATTGCTCCGGCTGACGGCAAAGTTGTAGTAATTGAGGAAGTGGAAGAAACAGAGTATTTCAAAGACAAACGACTTCAAGTATCAATTTTCATGTCGCCAATAAATGTGCACGTAAACCGCTACCCTATTGGCGGAGAAGTGACCTATGTAAAATATCATCCCGGACTTTATCTCGTTGCGTGGCATCCGAAATCATCAACGGATAATGAACGTACAAGTGTTGTGATAAAAAAAGATGAAAAGTTTTCGCTAATGATGAAACAGATTGCAGGAGCTTTGGCAAGACGGATTGTATATTATTGTAAAGAAGGAGACAAAGCCGAACAAGGAGGTGAAATGGGCTTCATCAAGTTTGGTTCAAGAGTAGATTTATTATTACCTTTAGGCACGAAAATTGAAGTAGCACTTAATCAAACGGTAATAGGGGGCGAAACAGTAATTGCCACCATCAATTAATAATCAATAAAAACAAAAAACAATGAAAAAGGTATTTTTAGCATTAACACTGGTAGCATTTATGGGAACAGCAATGGCTTCAACCATTCAAACTGTTACTTCACACAAAGTTGTTTGCACCAAAGGCGGTGATGACGACAAGAAAAAAGAGAAGAAATCAAAACATGATTGCAGTAAAGAAAAAGCAGGTTGCTGCGCTTCAAAAACTGCAGCAACTTCAAGTGGTAACAATACCAATGCAGTAAACACAGTAACTACAACAACAGGAACAACGCCAAAATCTTGCTGCTCACACAAAACTGCTGCTACTTCAGATAAGAAGGTAGAAGAAACGAAGTAATTAATTTATAGGGTTGATAAAAAGTCCCATGCCTCAGGCGTGGGACTTTTTTATTTGTCAGATTGTCAATCCCCCATCAACACTAATAGTGGCACCAGAAACAAATTGCGCCTCATCACTGGCAAGAAAAGCATAAACATTTGCAACATCCTGCGCAGTTCCTAATTTTTTCAGAGGAACTTTTTCTTTCATTGCAGCAATCACTTTTTCAGGAATAGTTGCAATCATATCTGTGGCTATAAAACCAGGAGCAACTGCATTTACAGTAATGTTGTATTTCCCCAATTCACGCGCCCAGGTTTTTGTCAGACCAATAACACCAGCTTTGGTGGCGGCATAATTTGTTTGACCGTAATTACCATACAAACCAACAATAGAAGAAGTATTAATGATGCGTCCGTAATTATTCTGAATCATAAAAGGCGAAATGGCTTTGGTGCAATTAAATACTCCTGTAAGATTTACATCCATCACCTGCTGCCATTGTTCCACCGTCATTTTTTGGAGTGAGGCATCACGGGTAATTCCGGCATTGTTGATGAGAATATCAATCCTGCCTGTTTCGCTTGTTACCTCAGCAGTTGCTTTTTCAACATCCTGAAAATTGGCTGTGTTAACTTTATAAAATTTTCCGTGCAATCCTTTTTCGCTCAACAGAATTTCGAGTTCTTTTCCCATAACTTCATTAACATCCCAGATGCAAACAGAAGCACCTTCAACTGCAAATAATTCTACTGCTGCTTTCCCTATTCCTGAAGCACCACCTGTGATGACGGCTATTTTGTTTTTAAACCTGCTCATTACAGTTTAGCTAATTCGTTCCATCATCGCCAAGTAAAACCCATCATAACCCTCTTTGTCAGGGTTTAAACGCAACTGGTCAAGCAACTTGAATTCACTGTGTTTTTTAATAAATGCAGAAACCTGTTCTTCACCTTCTGATGGCAAAATGCTGCAGGTTACATAAATCATTTTCCCGCCAACTTTAGTCATGATGCAATATTCATCAATGATTTCGGCTTGTATTATTTTCAGCCTGTCCAATTCTTCCTGTTGCAGCTTCCATTTGATGTCGGGATTTCTCCGCAATACGCCAGTTCCTGAGCAAGGAACATCCAATAAAAGTCTGTCGGCACTGCCTTCCAGGCGCTTGAAAACTTTAGAAGAATCAATCAATCGTGTTTCAATTACACCTGCTCCGGCACGAGCAGCGCGCCTGTTAAGTTCTTTCAGCTTCCATTCTTTGTTATCCATTGCCAGCAGCTTCCCTTTATTTTTCATCAATGCAGCTATGTGCAATGATTTTCCTCCTGCACCTGCACAAGCATCCACTACACGCATTCCGGGTTGCACATCCATATAATGCGCTACCACCTGCGAAGCGGCATCCTGCACTTCAAACCATCCGTCATGAAAAGGTATTGTCCTGAAAACATTTCGGTTAAAAGGCAGCTCCAGCGCATCGCTTACAAAATCGAGTGCATCGGTTTCTACACCTTCTTCTTTTAATTTTTGCTGCAGAATTTCTTTATTTGTTTTCAGGGTATTGGTTCGCAAAATAAGTTTTGGCGGTTTATTCAACGCTGCCAAAACTGAAGTCCAGCCTTTGCCAATTTCTTTTTCGCCTAATTTATCTAACCAGTCAGGAACAGACTCGCGTAATGCGCGCACCTTTTTATATTTCTCTGCTTTCTCTTCAATTTTGTGAGGAATAACATTTTTGAAAAGATAAACTCCCGGAAGTTTCTCTTCTTTCAAAACCAATTGCGTTCCCAAAATTTCCCACAGAAAATGTCGCTTTATATCAGGCTCTCTTCCTGTAATTGTCCACAGAAAACGCCAGTTGCGGATAAGTTCATAAAATGTTTCGGCAACAAAGCTGCGGTCGTAAACCGTCCATTTTTTATTTTTCTTCATCACGGTTTCCAATGCCTGATCAGCCATCTTTCCGTGGGTAAATACCAATTCCAGCGCATCAAAAATCTGCTCAATAAGCGGACGGTATTTTTTAATATTGAATTCCTTTCTATACATTTCTTTAACTTCGCGTGTTTTTCAGCCACCAAAGGTATTTTTAAAATTCTTGTGAATATCGTTTTTTTAAGATGGGATTAAAAGCCGCACTCAGTAAGCCTTTCGCAAGTTTGGTGGTTTCAGGAATTAAGAAATGGAGTGCAAAGCCCGCTGAAACACAGCAAAAAGTATTTAATGAATTGATTGCAGGTGCTGCGAATACTGTTTTCGGAAAAGAGCATGGTTTTCCCAATATCAAAACCTACAACGCTTACAAAAAGCAGGTTCCAGTTCGTGAATACGAAGACTTCAGAAAATACATTGATCGCATAATTGCAGGTGAACACGATGTTCTCTGGAAAGGTTTGCCCATCTATTTTTCCAAGACTTCAGGAACTACTTCAGGAACAAAGTATATCCCGATTACTAAAGAGTCAATTTCAAATCACATCAATTCTGCTCGTAATGCTATTTTGTCTTACATCCACGAAACGGGCAACAGCAAATTTGTAGATGGGAAAATGATTTTTCTCTCAGGAAGTCCTGTGCTGGATATGAGTAAAAAAATTCCGACAGGCCGGCTTTCGGGAATTGTGAACCATCATGTTCCCGGCTATTTGAGAACAAACCAAATGCCGACTTACAGCACCAATTGTATTGAAGACTGGGAAAAGAAAGTAGATGCAATTGTGGAAGAAACTGCGAAAGAAAACATGACGCTCATCAGCGGAATTCCGCCTTGGGTGCAGATGTATTTTGATAAGCTGATTGCAAAAACAGGTAAGCCCGTTAAAGATATTTTTCCTGATTTTTCCTTGTTCATTTATGGAGGTGTGAACTTTGAGCCGTATCGTTCAAAACTGGAACAAAGCATTGGAAAAAAAATTGACAGCATTGAGTTGTTTCCAGCATCGGAAGGTTTTTTTGCCTATCAGGATTCGCAAAAAGAGAAGGGACTTTTGCTACTTCTTAACGAAGGAATATTTTATGAATTTATTCCAGCTTCAGAATATTTTAACGAAAATCCGACACGCCTTTCCATTGCTGATGTTGAGTTGGGCGTAAACTATGCTTTGGTAGTGAGCAGCAATGCAGGTTTGTGGGCATACAGCATTGGTGATACGGTGAAAGTTGTTTCTAAAAATCCTTATCGCGTAATTGTTTCAGGGCGCATCAAACACTTTACTTCTGCTTTTGGTGAGCATGTAATTGCAGAAGAAGTAGAAGCAGCTTTAAAAACCGCATCTGAAAAATATAAAGCCGAAGTTTTAGAGTTTACCGTTGCTCCACAGGTTACTCCAACTGAAGGAGGATTGCCTTATCATGAATGGTTTATCGCCTGTTCAAAAGAACCTGAAAACAAAGAGCAGTTTTCCTTGTTGATGGACGCAACTTTGCAGAAGAAAAATGTTTATTACAAAGATTTAATAAAAGGAAACATTCTGAAACCACTTGTTATCCGATATTTGCAGCCCGATGCGTTTGTGCAATACATGAAATCGCAAGGAAAGTTGGGCGGACAAAATAAAGTTCCGCGACTGACAAATGACAGAAAAATTGCAGAGGAATTGAAGAAATACGTCTTGTAAAGAATGACTGAAAATAAGAAGCGAAACATTGCCATTCTTGGCTCCACAGGCTCAATAGGAACGCAGGCTCTTGATGTTATAGCTGCCAACCCCGACCAGTTTGAAGTGGAGGTTTTAACAGCAAACGGAAACGCAGATTTGCTGATTGAACAGGCGAAGAAATTCAAACCTAACGCAGTTGTCATAACTGATGAAAGTAAATACAAACAAGTAAAAGATGCGCTGTTTGAAGATGATGTGAAAGTGTTTGCAGGTGTTGATTCCCTTTCTCAGGTGGTGGAAATGGAAAGCATTGACATGGTGCTGACTGCTTTGGTTGGTTATGCAGGTTTGAAACCAACACTTGCAGCTATAAAAGCAGGAAAACAGATTGCGCTTGCTAATAAAGAAACCTTGGTGGTGGCAGGTGAACTGGTTACAGCTTTAGCAAAACAGAATTCAGTTAATATTTATCCTGTAGACTCTGAGCATTCAGCAATTTTTCAATGTTTAGCAGGGGAATGGCACAACCCGATTGAAAAAATTATTCTCACTGCTTCTGGAGGACCATTCAGAGGTTGGAATGCAGAAAATTTGCAAGCTGTTACAAGAGCGCAAGCACTTAAACATCCCAACTGGACAATGGGTGCAAAGATCACCATCGATTCGGCAACGCTAATGAATAAAGGTCTTGAGGTTATTGAAGCGCGTTGGTTGTTTGGAGTTAAAGCCGACAAAATTGAAGTGATTGTGCATCCGCAATCCATCATTCACAGCATTGTTCAGTTTCAGGATGGCAGCATGAAGGCCCAGATGGGACTGCCTGATATGAAACTTCCGATACAATATGCTTTGGGCTATCCGCAACGTTTGAAATCGGATTTTCCACGCTTTAATTTCATGGATTATCCGGCTCTAACTTTTGAAAAAGCCGATACCAAAACTTTTCGTAATCTTGCGCTCGCTTACGAAGCGTTGGAAAAATGCGGAAACGCCCCCTGTGCGCTGAATGCAGCAAACGAAGTGGTGGTAGATGCGTTTCTGAAAGACAAAATCGGATTTATGCAAATGCCTGAGATCATTGAAAAAAGTATTGCAAAACTGCAATTTATAAAAGCACCTGGCTATGAAGATTTTGTCCACACCGACCGTGAAGCAAGAATTTACGCCTCTGAACTGATAAACTAAAAAATGGACATACTCATACAGGCTGCACAGCTAATACTCAGCCTTTCTATACTTGTAATTCTTCACGAAGGCGGACACTTTCTGCCTGCCAAGCTTTTCAAAATGCGCGTGGAAAAATTCTACCTGTTTTTTGATCCCTGGTTCTCACTTTTAAAAGTGAAAAAAGGCGATACTGAATATGGTATCGGTTGGGTTCCACTGGGCGGTTATGTGAAAATTTCAGGGATGATTGACGAGTCAATGGACAAAGAGCAAATGAAATTACCTGCTGAGCCCTGGGAGTTTCGTTCCAAACCAGCATGGCAACGTTTGATCGTAATGATTGGTGGTGTTACGGTAAATGTAATTCTCGGTATCCTGATTTATGCAGGAATGTTATTCGTTTGGGGGGAAGAATACCTGCCTACAAAAAATGCGAAATACGGAATTGCCTGCGATTCTCTTGCATTGCAAATGGGTTTGAAAGACGGAGATAAAATCCTGAGTGTGGGAAATGTTTACGTTGAGAATTTCAATAAAATTCCTGTTGAGATTATTCTGAATTCAGCTACTTCAGTGCAGGTAGAAAGAGATGGACAAAAAATGGATGTTCCTGTTTCGGAAGAAATACAAAGCAAATTGATTAAGAGCAAAGACTCTTTTATTACACCACGTTTTCCTTGTGAAGTCGACTCAATATTACCCAATCAACCTGCTCAGAAAGCAGGTTTACTTAAAGGCGATAAATTTGTAAGTATTAATGGTCAAGATGCAATATATTTTAATGACCTGACAAAGATTCTTTCCAAAAATAAAGGCAAAACAGTTGAAATTGTTGTAAACAGAAATGGTGAGATAAAAACCTTATCAGCAGATGTTACTGAAAGTGGAAAGCTTGGCTTTCAGCACAATTATGAAAAAATATTTGAATTCAATATTCGGAAATTTAGCTTCTTTGAATCATTCCCTGCCGGTATCCGTAAAGGTTATGAAACTTTTCAAAGCTATATCAAACAGATGAAGATTCTGTTTACTGTGAAAGATGCACATGAATCAATCGGAAGTTTTATTTCAATAGGTAAAGCTTACGGAAAAACCTGGGACTGGCAGCGTTTCTGGGGTATCACAGCTTTTCTTTCAATTGTCCTTGCAATTATGAATATTCTTCCGATTCCAGCATTGGATGGAGGACACGTGATGTTCCTGCTTTATGAAATGATTACCGGTAAAAAACCCGGTGATAAATTCATGGAGTATGCACAAATAGTTGGAATGGTGTTGTTGTTGTCGCTAATGGTTTTTGCATTAGGCAACGATATCTTCAAACTGTTTACTGAATAGTTATTCTCTGTTCAGTAAAGCATCCCAACCCTGAGCCTGTAAAGGAATAAACTGCTCTGCCTTAGTAACTAGATTGTTTCCTGCATCTTTTTCGGTGATGTGTCCTATTATGGTAATGGCAGTATTATCTTTCACCTTGTCATGGTCTTTCAGGTCAATGGTGAAGAGCAATTCGTAATCTTCTCCGCCACTTAAGGCACACATGGTAGGGTCAAGATTAAAGTCAAGTGCAGTACTGTGAACTAATAAATCAATCGGAATTTTTTCTTCATAAACAGCGCAACCAACATTTGATTGATTGCAGATATGCAATAACTCAGACGAAAGTCCGTCTGAAATATCAATCATGGAAGTTGGTTGAACATTCAATTTTTTCAGCAACTCAATAATGTCTTTCCGTGCTTCCGGTTTCAGTTGGCGTTCCAAAATGTAATCATGCCCTGCAATATCAGGCTGTATTTTCGGGTTTTCAAGAAAAATACGTTTCTCACGTTCCAAGACTTGTAATCCAAGATATGCCGCTCCCAAATCACCGGTTACACAAATCAAATCATTCACTTTTGCGCCTGAACGAAACACCGCTTTATCTTTTTCAACTTCTCCGATTGCTGTAACCGAAATAACAAAACCTGAAGGAGAGGTAGTGGTGTCTCCACCTACTACATCAACTTTATATTTCTCGCAGGCAAGGTAAACTCCTGCATAAAATTCTTCCAAAGCTTCCAGCGAAAAACGGTTGGAGACTGCAATAGAAATCAAAATCTGTTTAGGAGTTGCATTCATGGCATACACATCCGAAACATTTACCACCACTGACTTATAGCCAAGATGTTTAAGCGGAGTGTATGACAAATCAAAGTGAACACCTTCTACCAGCATGTCGGTTGTTGCTACCACGTGCTTTCCGTTAAAATCAAGCAAAGCAGCATCATCTCCAACTCCTTTTACAGTTGAGGGGTTTTTCAGTTCAATGGTTTGTGTAAGGTGTTTTATCAGTCCGAACTCGCCAAGTGTGCTGAGTTCGGTGCGGTTGTTTGCGTTTTCTAGCATGGGGCAAAGATATACGATGTGAAATATAAATTATCTTTGCCCACCCAAAAATAAACCTCTGTGGCAAATCCCGGCAAACTCATCATATTCTCAGCTCCTTCAGGAGCAGGAAAAACCACATTGGTTCGTCATCTTTTGGAGATTCCTGCGCTGAACCTAGCATTCTCAGTTTCTGCTACCAGCAGACCAATGCGCAGCTATGAAGTAGATGGCAAAGATTATTTTTTCATTACCGCAGAAGAATTCAGCAAAAAAATAAAGAATCATGAATTTCTGGAATGGGAAGAAGTTTATAGTGACCAATATTACGGCACATTGAAATCAGAAGTGGATGGTTTACTGAAAGCAGGGAAAAATGTGATTTTTGATATTGATGTGGAAGGCGGAATGAACCTGAAAAAGATTTACGGCAATGAGGCTTTAGCCATTTTTGTAAAGCCACCTTCCATTAAGCACCTTGAAGAAAGACTAAATACCCGTTCCAGCGAAGATGAAGAAAGTCTTATAACGCGCTTGGAAAAAGCTGTTTCTGAGTTGGAATATGCACCGCAATTTGATAAAGTTCTGCTAAACGACAAATTGGATAAAGCTAAGCAAGACGCAGAAGTTTTTGTTTCAGATTTTCTTGGAATAAACCTTGACTAAGCAGAAAAAAATAGGATTATTTTTCGGTTCGTTTAACCCCGTTCATATCGGGCATACCGCTATCGCAGGCCATATGCTTGAATTTACTGATCTGAATGAGGTCTGGATGGTGGTTTCGCCACACAATCCATTGAAAAATAAAGAAAGCCTTTTGAGTGATACTCACCGACTACGCCTCGTGCGTGAAGCGATTGGCGATAATACACGGATTAAAGCGAGCAACATTGAATTCAAACTTCCGCAGCCTAATTATACCATTGATACGTTGGCTTACCTTCGTGAAAAATACCCTGCCCAGAAATTTGTGCTGATTATGGGTACGGATAACCTTCAAAATCTCAATAAATGGAAGAATTATGAGCAGATATTGTCAAATTACTCCATTTACGCCTATAAAAGACCTGGTTTTGACAGCGGCAAGTTTGCCAATCATCCTTCTGTAAAGATTACGGATGCTCCATTAATGGAAATCTCGTCCAGCTTTATCAGGCAGGCAATCAAGGATAAAAAGGATGTACGTTATCTTTTGGCACCTCCTGTATGGCAATACATTAAAGAAATGCACTTTTATGAAAAGTGAGCAGATACTGTTTGCTTTCTTCAAAATGTTTCTATATTTGCAGCCCCTTAGAAAAAAGAAAGGGGTTAATAGTTAATGGCAAATAGAAATATCACGCCAAAACACGATTAACAAATAACTAATAACGATTAACTTTTTTAACACACAATGGCAAATCATAAATCATCGGTAAAGCGTATCAGATCTAACGAAGCGAAGCACCAGACCAACAAATATCAGGTGAAATCAACACGCACAGTTATTAAAAAACTGAGAACAACAACTGACAAAAAAGAAGCAGTTGCTTTACTTCCTAAAGTGAAATCTATGCTGGATAAACTGGCTAAAAAGAACGTAATTCATAAAAATAAAGCATCTAACCTGAAGTCAAAACTGACTAAAAAGGTAGCTGCTCTGAAATAATTTATTTCAGTTGTTAAACATAAAAAGCCTCTTGCTGCAAGCGAGGGGCTTTTTAATTTTAATACTTTAGTGGCGCCATGCAGGAATACGAAACCAAACTAAGCATTAAATCATGGGCCGAGGCCGACCGCCCGCGCGAGAAGCTGCTTGCGAAAGGAAAGTCAGCCCTGTCGGAAGCGGAATTGATTGCCATTTTGATTGGCTCGGGAAATACGCAGGAAAGCGCAGTGGAGCTTTCAAAGAGGATTCTCAATTCGGTGGATAATAACTTGGTTGAGCTTGGAAAGCTAGACGTAAATGCTCTTTGCAAATTCAAAGGAATTGGTGAAGCAAAGGCTATCAGTATCATAGCTGCATTGGAACTTGGCAGAAGACGCAACGAACAAACAACCCCTGAACGCGAAAGCATAACCTCCAGCAGACAGGCTTTTAATCTTCTTCACCCGATACTTGCTGACCTGCCTCATGAAGAATTCTGGCTGATATTTCTTAACCGTGCAAATAAGGTAATTAAAAAGCAGTCAATCAGCAAAGGTGGGGTTGCAGGAACGGTAGTGGATGCAAAAATGATTTTTAAACCTGCGGTTGAAAATCTTGCTTCTTCTGTTATTCTCTGCCACAACCATCCTTCTGGAAACCGCACTCCAAGTCAGGAGGACATTGCGCTTACGCGAAAAATAAAAGAAGCCGGAAGAGCCCTGGATATCAGCGTTCACGACCACATCATTATTGCTAACGATACCTATTACAGCTTTGCTGACGAAGGACTATTATAATTTATGTTAAAGATTTTCACCATAGTGGGCGCACGTCCGCAAATCATTAAAGCTGCCGCAATCAGCAGGGCAGTGAGGACTATTTTTAAAGACAAAATTCACGAAAGTATTGTCCATACCGGGCAACATTATGACGAGAATATGTCGCAGGTATTTTTTGATGAGATGGAAATACCGAAGCCGGATTTTAACCTGAATATCGGTTCGGGAACGCACGGAACTCAGACCGCAAGAATGATTGAAGGAATTGAGAAATTGCTGTTGGAAAATAAACCTGATGCATTGGTCATTTACGGTGATACCAATTCAACGCTGGCAGGTGCAATTGCAGCTTCAAAAATTCATGTTCCAGTTGTGCATATTGAGGCAGGACTGCGCTCTTACAATAAATCAATGCCGGAAGAAATTAACCGCATTATGGCTGATAATGTTTCTACGTTGCTGTTCTCGCCAACAAAAACTGGTTACAACAATTTGCTGCGTGAAGGCTTTGAAGACACTGAAAAAACAGGCAGAACAAAGTTTGACAAAGATCACCCCGGCATCTTTCATTGCGGTGATGTGATGTATGACAATACCTTATTTTTCGCTGAGATGGCGGAGAAGAAATCAAAAGCATTAGAACAAAATAATCTTGTTGCAGGCAATTTTGTTCTGGTAACTATTCACCGCGACAGCAATACCGATAACCCCCAAAGACTTAATGCCATTCTTGAAGCGCTGAATGAAATTTCCGTTGAGCAAAACATAGAAATGGTTTTGCCGCTTCACCCGCGGACATTGAAAATGCTTAGCGGTGCAGCTTATGAAACATTGAAGAAAAATCAGAAAATAAAACTCATTCCGCCAGCATCATTTTTTGATATGATAGTGCTGGAAAAAAATGCAAAGTTGATTATCACCGATTCGGGAGGTGTGCAGAAAGAAGCGTATTTCTTTAAAAAACCTTCTATTGTTTTGCGCCCTGAAACTGAATGGAAGGAGATTGCTGAAAATGGAACTGCTATTATTGCAGATGCAGACAAGCAGAAAATAAAATCGGCTTACGATTATTTTTCTTTAAAAAAGGATTTGAGTTTTCCTGCTGTTTTTGGTGACGGAAAGGCGGCTGAATTCATCTGCAACAAAATGCTTGAAACATTATAGAACGCTGATTTATTAGGATTTTTATGATTGGTTATGATTTTTCTTTGTGAACTTTGTGCCTTCGTGGGAAATAGAGATAAAACTTTGCGCTCTTTGCGCCTTTGCGAGCAAATAAAATGCTGATATACACCCATAGAATTACCAACCGTCTTGAATATATTTTCAACCAAGTTTTTAGTGAAATGTTGGGTGTTCCTTACACACTTACAACTGATGAGGAAGCCTTTGCTGCAAGCGAGCTTCCGAAAATAAGTTATGCTTACAGTCCTGTTGGTGATGAGCTTTTTTTTCAAGCTAAAAACCTCTTATTCGAAACAGGAATCAATGAACAGAACATCAGTGTAATTGATTGGGAAAATACCAAAGCATTTTTCTCTACGGGTAAAAAATCAGTGTTGCCTTTTGATCCTTTTGCTGCTTCATTCTTTTTGCTGAGTCGTTACGAAGAATGTTTGCCACATATTCGTGATAACTACGATCGTTTTGAAGCCAAAGAAAGCATTGCTTATCAGCAAGATTTTTTAAAAAAGCCTGTTATAAATATCTGGGTGAAAAAAATCAAGGAACTGCTGAAAGAAAGATTCCCTCCGCTGAAATTTAAAGAAAACAGTTACCAATATCTTTCTACGATTGATATTGATAATGCCTATGCCTTCAAGCGCAAAGGGCTTTTGCGGACAGTTGGCGCTTTTGGAAAAGATATTCTTACATTCAATATGCCCCAACTGAAAGAGCGGATAAAAGTTCTGGCAGGTGCGCTGCAAGACCCTTACGATACGTATGATTACCAGTTTTCGCTGCAGGAGAAATACAAGTTTCGCCCTTTGTATTTTTTTCTTCTTGCCGATTATGATGTGAATGATAAAAACGTTCCGCACCACAACCGCAAGTTTCAGTCGCTGATAAAATCCATTGCAGATAGGGCAGAGGTAGGCATTCATCCTTCTTTTAATTCAAATAAAAACGCAGATAAAATAGAAACAGAAATTGACCGCCTTTCTGATATTGTACACCGCGAGATAACAAAGAGTCGTCAGCACTTTTTAATCTTGCATTTTCCGAAGACCTACCGCAACCTCATTGACCTGGATATTGCCGATGAATACAGCATGGGTTATGCGCAGGAAACAGGCTTCCGTGCTGGTATTTGCACACCGTTCAATTACTACGACCTTGATCTGGAAACTGCAACCAAACTAAAAATTCACCCTTTTACGGTGATGGATGCAACGCTGAAATACTACATGAAATTTACTCCTGACGAAGCTATTGAGCACGTAAAACAAATGGTTCAGGAAGTAAAAGGCGTTGACGGAACATTTATCAGTTTGTGGCATAATGAAACACTGAGTGAAAAAGACCAGTGGCAAGGCTGGAGAAAAGTGTATGAAGAAACCATCAAAGCTGCTACTGCCTGATGATTCAATATCTTTCCAATCAAAATATTGATCGTAGAAAATGGGACGAATGCATAGCCCGTTCTTTCAATGGAATCGTCTATGCCTATTCATGGTATCTGGATATTGTTTCGCCCGGATGGGATGCCTTGGTAAAGGATGATTATAAAAGTGTGATGCCGCTGACATGGCGAAAGAAGTATAGCGTCAGGTATTTGTATCAGCCTTTCTTTACGCAGCAATTAGGCGTTTTTTTTGCTGAAAAATCAGATGCGGATTTGGTGCAAAAGTTTTTGGACGCTATTCCAGCGCAGTTTCAGTTTATTGAGATAAATCTCAACACGTTTAACCTTTCTAATCTTTCCATTTCTTCAATTAAAAAGAATCTTACTCACGAGTTGGATTTAATTGAATCGTATGAAACCATTGCAAAGAACTATTCCGACAACCTGAAACGCAATCTTAAAAAAGCGCAGAATAACAAACTGCAAACAGTGTTCGTTAATCAGCCCGAGCCTGTTATAAAACTCTTCAGAAAAAACAGAGGAGCAGAAATTTTAAATCTGAAAGAGCGTGACTATAAAACACTGACAACATTGATGCATCAGGCCATACACAAAGGTAAGGCACAGGTGATTAATGTACTGAATGAAAACATGGAACTATGTGCAGGAGCATTTTTTATAGAGAGCAACAACAAGGTTATTTTTCTGTTTTCGGGTTTATGTGAGGAAGGGAAAAGCCTTAATGCTATGCCTTTTCTGATCGATTCATTTATCAAACAAAATTCAGGCAAGAATATTACACTTGATTTTGAAGGTTCAAACGATGTGAACCTTGCGCGTTTTTATAAAAGTTTTGGTTCCAAAGAATGTGTTTATCCGCAGGTAAAAATCAACAGGCTGCCCTTTCCGGTTAATATGTTGAAACGGTAAACATGATTCTTGTCATTGCAGCCGAAAGCGATAAATATCTATTTTCACCATCTCACAAAAACAAAAAATTATGGTAAATATATTAGGCAACCGCAACTCATTAGTTGACCAGTTTATTGGCGAATTACGCAATGTTGAAATTCATACTGACCGTTTGCGTTTTCGCAGAAATTTAGAACGCTTAGGTGAAATTTTTGCTTACGAAATAAGCAAGACCCTGGAGTGGAAAAACAAAGACATAACCACACCTCTGGGCGTGGCTTCTGTTCCTAACCTGGTTGAACAACCTGTTTTGGGAACTATACTTCGTGCAGGATTGCCAATGCATAATGGTATGCTTAACTATTTTGACGGTGCCGAGAACAGTTTTATTTCTGCATACCGAAGACACCATAAGGACGGAACCTTTGATGTGCATGTAGAATACCTTGCCTGTCCTTCGATTCAAGACAAAGTGCTTATACTTTGCGACCCGATGCTGGCATCAGGAACTTCATTGGTGCTTTCTTACAAAGCCATGATACACCGCGGTATACCAAGGCATACGCACATTGTAGCGCTTATTGCCAGTGCCGAAGCCGTGAATTACGTGAAGATGCACATGCCTTCCAATATAACAATATGGATTGGTGCTGTGGATGAGGAGCTCACTGCTCAATCCTACATTGTTCCCGGTCTGGGAGATGCCGGAGACCTTGCCTTCGGGGATAAGATTTAAGCCATAATCCACATCCTGCACTAAGATTTTAGCCGTTCATCGAAAATCAGAACGAATGGGGTAATTGTGCGTTAAAATTGGCATCCTTTTCAAAAAAACAGCAACCAGTTGGAACAGTTACTCAAGTTATTATCGCTCGCATTTGTAAGCTCGCTTAAGTTCGCAGCTTCTCCTTTTGCAGCATTGGGTTACGACCTCAACTACATTCAAACAGTTCTTACCACAACAACAGGCGGAATTTTGGGTGTTTTGTTTTTCTTTTACGGCAGCAAATACATTGCACAGTGGATTACAACTTATAAAAATCAGATGTTCTTTTTGTTTGGTATAAACCGCAGAAGCGAGGAAGACGAATTGCTGCCCGAGCGTAAAAAAGTTTTTACATGGCAGAATAAATTGATTGTTATTACAGTAAGACGTTTTGGTCTGGTAGGTATTGCATTGCTTACTCCAACTCTTTTATCAATTCCGGTAGGCACATTAATAGCAGCACGTTATTTCCATAACCCGCGCAGGGTAGTTGGTTACCTTTGTGCTTCTGTAGTGCTGTGGTCGCTGATACTTTCTTCGGCAGTAGTTATTTTCTAATTTCTTACGTCATGCTGAACTTGTTTCAGCATCTCTTCTTAATATAAGACCCTGAAATAAATTCAGGGTGACGTTTCAATCTTTATTTTTGCTCCGCTTTGAAAACCTACCGACATATCTTCTTTGACCTTGACAGAACCCTTTGGGATTTTGACCGCAATTCGCACGAAACCCTTCAGGAGATTTTTGCGCATCAGAAACTGACAGAAGCGGGTATTCCTTCTTTTGAAAGTTTTTATAAAATCTATCACGAGATAAATGCCCATTACTGGGAAAACTACCGCCTCGGTAATCTGGATAAAGAAACGCTGCGCTACATCCGTTTTTACGATACGCTTACCCGTTTTGGAATTGATAATAAACAACTGGCCATCAGCATAGGCAATGATTATGTTGACCATAGTCCGCGCAAAATAGGTTTGCTTCCCAACACCATGGAAACGCTGGAATACCTGAACGAAAAATACACGCTGCACATTATTACCAACGGCTTTGAAGAAGTGCAGCATATAAAAATGCACAGTTCAGGCATTGCGCATTTTTTTGAACACATTATTACATCTGAAAGGGCGGGACATAAAAAACCGACACCCGAAATTTTCCGCTTTGCCTTAAAACTTGCGGGCGCCAAACGCAACGAAAGCATTATGATTGGCGACCACCTTGAAATTGATTGCGTAGGAGCAAGGCAAACGGGTATTGACTCTGTTTTCTTTAACCCCGGCAATGTTGCGCACGGTGAAAAGATAACCTATGAGATTGCTTCGCTGGAAGAGTTGAAAGGATTTCTCTGATAAAACTAGTTCAGTTCCTTCGTTTCGGGCTCGCCTGCTTTCTTTTGCCAAATACCGTTGCTGTCTTTTTTATAGGCAGTTGTATCAACATAACCTTCCACCGCATCAGAAAAACCTGAAACACCTTTTGAAACTTTTACCGTTGCCGAATCTATTTTATTTATGGTATTGGTTATCTTTTCCACACGTTGGTTCAGCGTTCCTTCGCAGGCAGCAAAAGCAATAACGGCAATACTAAATAGCAGGCAGTATTTTGTTTGATCAGGTTTCATTTTTTTTCAATAAGGCTACTGCGCTTTTTCAACTTTATTTTCCTTGAAGCATTTCTTTGTTCTTTAGTTCTCGCCTGCTTTACCTGTTAATATGCAGCCGGCATAAGTTCCGTTCGCATTTTTGGTAAGGTCGGCCTCTATCACATCGCCTCTATCTGTGGTTGGCGCATCTGAATAAAATAGTGAGCTGTTAGGATCGGTGATAGGAATACCATGAACTTTTACCCTTGTGCCCACCGGAAAATCTGAAGCGGTTATTACCTCTTCTTTTCGGGCAGGGGGAATTGTCTCATTATACTTTTCACCCTTTACACCTTTTAACCGCACTGCAACAAAAAAATTATCAGCATCGCCCAACATTATTTCTCCATTATACCAGCAATCTTCTTCAATGTATAAATTACTGTAGGCTTCTACTGTTTGTCCTATCCAACTTTTGTAGTCTTCGTAGCTTCCGTCAGTTGGGGATATTTCGGTTATGATAACTTTTTTACCCATGGGGATGCCATCATTAGTTAATACACCCGCAGGGCATTGGGCATAGGTTATTAAAGCAAATAACATCATGAAGCAAAAGAGCAGGAGTGAGGTTTTTGTTTTCATGGTTTAGTAATTATTTGTTTTTATTTGGTCAGAAAATTAATTAGTTAGTTTTTCAACTATAGCAGCAATGCCTTCATTCTTTTTTATATACACCTTTATATACACCAGCTGATTTGAAGCAGTGTTTTAAAGACTGTCCGTAAAGTATGCATCCTGAATAATTACCGTTATCATCTTTTACAAGATCAGCATCAATAACCACTCCTGTTGCGTTTTCTGTTCTTTCTGAATAAAACTGTGCACAGCTTTTATCTAATTCCTGAAAACCAACAACACTTACTTCAGCGCCCACCGGAAAATCAGAAGCGGTTTTTGTTTCCGTTCCAGCAGGAGTAGTGGCTCCGTAACTTTCGCCCTTAACGGCATCAAGCTTTACGCCTACAAAAAAAACATCTTCACCATTTATATTCAGTTCGCCCAGAAACCAGCAATCACCGATGTTGGCCATGCCGCCTGCGCCCACAGTAAGTGTTTTGCCAATCATAGCCTTGTGTATTTCAGGGTCATCTTCTTTTGATATTTCAGTAAGTATTACTTTTTGTTCGGCTGTAAGTTCCGCAGCATTAATAGAAGAGGTGGTGCATTGTGCATAGGTGATTGCAGTGAATAACACCGTGCTGCAAATAGTGAGGAAGATGGTTTTGGTTTTCATAGTTTAGTAATTATTTGTTTTTATTTGGTCAGAAAATTAATTAGTTATTTTTTCAACTTTAGCCCCCTGGAAGCCGTGCTTTGTATAGCTCCCCTCCTGGATGCACCCCGAATATTTACCGTTAAGATTTTTTATAAGGTCTGCCTCAATAACCACTCCTGCCTGCGTTTCTGTTCTTCCTTCTGCAAAAAACTGACTGCAGCCGGAATTTAATAATTCACGAAAATCAGAAACTCTGACTTTTGTTCCCACGGGAAAATCAGAGGCACTTTGTGTTTCCGTTGTTGATTTAAGGTTCTCATTTTTTGGATCCTGAAACACTCCGTTTTTCCATTGTCCTTCAATTAGTATGGTTCCATCAGCAGTAGTTTCTTTTCCGTATCCTTCTTTCTTCCCCGCTTTAAAACTGCCGGTAAAGATGTTGCCATTATTCAGGTTTTTAATGGAGCCGGTTCCTTCCATGTTGGCATTTAAAAAGTCACCGGTATAAATCATGGGTTCATTTTTATCGCTCGGGAAAGTGAGTGTGCCTTTTCCGGTCTGTTCATCGTTTAAAAATTCTCCCAGATAATAATAGGGTTTGTCGTTTTTTACATAATAATACAAACCTTCTTTGCGATTTCCGTTTTCAAACTCACCGCAAAATGCTTCGGGAGATGAATAAACATAATATCCAAAACCGTTGTAGCAATCATCGCCCCAAACGCAATGTTTATAGGGGTTACAGACAGGAATATTGTTTTCGTCAAAAAAAATCATGTACCTGAATATTTTGTAGGAAGCCGAGAAAAAGGCTGCCTTTTTAAGCACTACTTCCTGTTGAGTTTTATCCTCGTGCTCCACCACAATTTTGATGTTTACACCCATCGGTATTTTAAATTTTTCGGTAAGTGCCTCAAGGGTAATACCTGCAAGCGATTGGTCATTTATCTTCAGTAAACGGTCATTTTTTTGTACACCTGCAACATAGGCAGGACTGCCGGGTGTAACACTTTCAACCATAGGGCCGGCTGCATCAACTTTGTAGCCCAGTCCTAATATACCGGTGGTGTTGTGTTCAACCTGTGCATAAAGAATATTGCACGAAATTGCAATCACTAAACTTAGCAGAATCTGTTTTGTCATAAAATGATTTTAGCAGTAAATATAAAGATTTACCTATATCCGGTTTGCTGATTACAAAATTCATGTAGGTTTGTTGTCTAACCCCAAAAAATAAAAACGATGAAAACAATTACTACTGCAACAGTTGCACTGCTTCTGTTTTTTAATGCTTCTGTTTTTGCTCAGCAAACCGATAAATACGATGTGCTTAAAGGCAGCACGCTGGCCTCACTCGTTGGAACCACCAATGTTTATGAAGTGGATTTTAAGGGAACTAAATATGATTTTGTAGTGGAGGTTACCGAGAACCACTCCGAGAAAGGGCTTGGGTTTGATTACAAGATGACCAATGCAAACCAAACTGCCGGCACTGTTTTTATGAGTGTAGAGGCAAGAAGAGATGCGCACATGCAAAACAATTATTTCAGCGGAGGCGAAATGGATTTGACGGATATGACTACCGTTTGGATTAGTGACAAGGTATATGACGAACTGGAAAAAAACGGTGAATCGAAAATTTCAACTGATGGCGGTGATACATGGGTTGTATTGAAACGTAAATACTACAACTATGATTTTCCGATACAAACAAAAGCCGGAATGAAAGCCGAATTCGGATACATGTATTGCGAAAGCGATGACGGCAGCGCCAAATACTGGATACAAACAGGCGGAAACCCCATCATTCTGAAAATGGATTTGGGTTGGAGTATTACTTACAAACAATTTAAAATGGTGGGAGAATAATGAAGAACAAAAACGTATTAATTACAGGAGCTACAGCAGGCATAGGCCTTGAAACAGCAAAGGCGCTGGCAAAACAAGGTGCCAACGTTTATGTTCACGGACGCAATGCAGAAAAAACGAAGATAGCAGTTGATGAAATCATACGTTTTTCAGGAAATAAAAACGTTGGATTTTTCACTGCTGATTTATCCAGCCAAAAAGAAGTGCACAGGCTGGCCGATGAGGTGAAAGCCAAACTGGACAGACTGGATGTATTAATCAACAATGCAGGCGGAGTTTTTCAGAAACATCAGCTTTCGGTTGACGGTATTGAAATGACCTTTGCCAACAATCACCTGAGTTATTTTTTGCTCACCCATCTCTTGCTTGATCTGTTAAAGAAATCAGCTCCATCGCGTATTGTAAATGTTGCATCGCATTCGCATTACAGCGGCAAATTTGATTTTGAGGATATGAAAATGGAGCGCAGCTACAACATCATGAAAGCTTATGAGCGCTCTAAACTGGGTAATGTTTTATTTACCATGGAACTTGCAGAACGGTTGAAAGGAACAGGAGTTACTGTAAATGCATTGCATCCGGGAGTGGTAAAAACAGGGATTGCCGGAAAAAACACAGGTAAATTAGTAGTGTTGGCATGGAAGCTTTTTGAACTTTATCAGGGTGCTATCAGCGCTGAAGATGGTGCAAAAACATCCATATACCTTGCTTCTTCACCCGAAGTGGAAGGTGAAAGTGGAAAGTATTATGACTTGTGCAAACACAAATGGCATTCAAAATATTCGCAAACCGAAGGATTAAAAGAAAAAGTTTGGGAGCTGAGTGAAAAGCTGACAGGGTTGAGCTAGTGTTTCGTTACCCTGAACTTTTTCGGGGTCTTGTTGTTAACAAGATATGCTTCCCCGCCTGAGGTGGATAAGCACAACGGACGCATAGACATTATTGTTATTTTTGCCCTGCATTTTCAAGGTTTTAGAATGAAAAAATATTTCGCGCTACTTCTTCTTCTTTCGTGTTCTCTTATCGTTTTCCGTTGCACCAACAAAAGTAATTTGCCGGTAAATGTTGATTTATCTTCAGCAGTTTTTCAAACGCTTTCTGAGTATCATTTTTTCAAAGGAGACATTGCTGAACTTCTTCCCAATGCTGGCGTTGTTCCTTATGATTTAAACACACCACTTTTTTCTGACTATGCCGAGAAGGCGCGTTTTGTCTGGATGCCAGCTGGAACTTCAGCAACGTATAACGACAGCCTTGCTTTTGAATTTCCCGTGGGTACGGTGTTGATTAAAAACTTTTATTACCACAATGATTTTACCGACCAGAGTAAAGGACGTAAAATAATGGAAACCCGTTTGCTGGTGCATACCGCAAAAGGGTGGGAGGGAAGACCTTACATCTGGAATGATGAGCAAACCGATGCCACCCTGGAGGTTGCAGGCGGACGACAAGATATTTCGTGGATACACAGCGATGGACAAAAACGCGAGTTGAATTATGTTGTTCCCAACAAAAATCAATGCAAAGGTTGTCATGAATACGGAGGTAAAATGACACCGATAGGACCCAAAGCAAAGAACCTGAATAAAGATTTCAGCTATGGTGATAAAACTGAAAATCAACTTATCCACTGGGCTTCGGCAGGATATCTGGATTTTAAAGGAACGCCTGAAAGCCAACCAAAGCTTGCAGTCTGGAATGATGAGAAAACCGGAACACTTGACCAACGCGCCCGTGCATGGCTTGATATTAACTGTGCACATTGCCACAATGCAAAAGGTCCGGGAAACACTTCGGGTTTACTTTTAACTTCTGAAGAAACAAATTTAACGGCAATAGGATTTTGCAAAACACCTGTTGCAGCCGGAAGAGGAGCAGGCGATTTCAGATACGACATTGTTCCCGACAAGCCTAATGAATCCATTCTTGTTTACCGTGTTGCCAGCACCGAACCTGATGTAATGATGCCCGAACTGGGTCGCAAAATGGTGCATCACGAAGGACTTAATCTTTTAAGAGAATGGATTACCGCAATGGATACTATAAATACCTGTCACTAAAAATTATCAATAACTAAATTATGCAAAAACTATTCTACGCTTTTATTGCACTTGTGCTTTTTAACAATGTGCAGGCTCAGACGCCACCATCACTTACAATCACACAATTTGCAACCGGATTTGCAACACCTGTAGGCATTGAACATTGCGGTGACAGCCGCCTTTTTATTGTTCAGCAACGTGGTATTATCAAAATTCTGAATGCAAACGGAACTACCAATGGTGCTGCATTTCTTGACATTACTTCATTGGTTAGTTCAACAGGAAATGAGCGTGGTTTGTTAGGTCTTACCTTTCATCCCGATTATGCCAACAACGGCTATTTTTATGTGAATTACACCCAAGCCAGCGGAGGAGCTACGCGTATTTCACGCTTTTCAGTAAATCCTGCCGACCCGAATGATGCATTAGAGAACAGTGAGTTGAACATCATTACCATTGCACAGCCTTACAGCAACCACAATGGCGGACAAATCCGTTTCGGACCGGATGGTTATTTATACATCGGTATGGGCGATGGTGGAAGTGCTGATGACCCGCAAGGCAATGGACAGAACACAGCTGCTTTGCTTGGCAAAATGTTGCGCATTGATGTTGACAATGGTTCACCTTACAGTATTCCTGCAAGCAATCCTTATTACGGAATGACCAACCCAAAACCTGAAATATGGGCAATTGGAATGCGCAATCCATGGCGTTTTAATTTTGACCGCTGCAAAGGTGATTTGTGGATTGGTGATGTAGGACAAGATATTTATGAAGAAATAGATTTTGAGCCGGCAGGTGATGCAGGAGGCAATAATTATGGCTGGAGATGTTATGAAGGTAACAATGCCTTTAATACCAGCGGCTGCGGCAATATATCTAACTATACTTTTCCAATTTATACATATTCACACAGCTCACCAAACGGATGCTCTATTTCCGGAGGCTTTGTTTACCGTGGCGGAATTTATGGTGGTATGTTCGGTTGGTATTTATTCACCGACTATTGCAGCGGAAGAATTTGGGGAAGTTACCCGAACGGAAGCGGTGGATTTACTACCAGTGTTTTAACTACCAACACTACCATCACCAACAACCTTTCAACTTTTGGCGAAGATTATCTGGGTGAACTTTATCTTGCAGGACAAAGCAACGGAAGAATTTACAAAATAACTGTAAGCACCTGTGCGGCCGTAGCCTATATCTGCGGTGGTGATGTAACTATTTGCGAAGGCGAAACTGCAGTTCTTGCTGCAACTGCGGGAGAAGGAAACTCCTATCAATGGCAACTAGACGGTAACGATATTCCGGGTGCAGAATCTGACACTTATCTGGCAACGGCAGACGGAGTTTATAGAATTACTGTTACCAGATCCCTGAATTGTTTTGCTGAATCAAATGAGATAACGGTTACCGTTTTACCGCTACCTGTTGCTTCGTTTACAGGATTGAATTCAAATTACTGTGTTAATTATTCGCCTTCTACCTTATCAGGAAGTCCAGCCGGAGGAACCTTTTCAGGTCCGGGTGTAAGCGGAAATACATTTGATCCGGTAACTGCAGGAGCGGGAGCACATGATATTGTTTATAGCTATACCGACAATAACGGTTGCACGGGAACTTCAACACAAACAGCAACCGTTAGCACCTGCACGTCTATTGACGAAGCAATGTTGGGTAACATGAATTTGTATCCTAACCCTGCTGAAAATTTGCTGAACATTGAGTTTTATGTTTCAGGAAAAATGGATGTTGTTATAACTATCTACAATGCAACCGGTCAATTGGTGCAAGCAGAACAAAAATCGTTTGCAGGTGGTATGAATAAAGTGCAGACCGATATATCTGCACTGGCTTCGGGTGTTTATGTTGCCGAATTGCAGGGCGCAGCAGGTAAAGAGCAAAAACGTTTTGTAGTGCGCAGATGAGGAAATTAATTTTTCTGTTCTTCGTTTTTTTCTGCGCTAAACATTCGTTTGCACAGCAACAGTTTACGGTTGACTTAGAAGAAATTACTATTCCCAATTTTCCTGCGCTGCACTCGGGAGCCCATGCTGAACTGGATGGTAAATGGATTTTTATTGGCGGAAGAAACAACGGACTTCACGGTTTTCAGACGGCCAACTCATTTCCGTTTTACGGAATTAATAACACCATTTACGTTGTTGATTTTGAAACGCAGGATATTTTTTCTTACTCCTGCGATTCGCTGAGTGAGGATATTCGTGAGGCAATTACTTCGAGCAACATGCAGTTTTATCAGGATGCGAACACGCTGTATATGCAGGGCGGTTATGGCTGGAAGGAAACGCAACAGGAATACATTACGTTCCCCACTTTAACGGCAATTGATTTACCCGGCTTGGTGGATGCGGTGATTAACGGAACAAGCATCACTTCCTATTTTCGTCAGGTTGCAGACGAACAATTGGCTATTACAGGCTCACATATGCAGAAGTTGAATAACAAATTTCATATTGTGTTCGGGCATAGGTTTGACGGCACTTACAGCCATAATCAAATGGGCAATTTTTTCACACAGACCTACAGTAATTCGTTGCGTTCATTTACCATAAATGATGATGGCACCAATCTTTCGGTTTCCGATTTTACAGAACAAACCGACACCAATAATTTTCACCGCAGAGATTACAATTTAGTTCCACAGATTTTTCCAAACAGAGAAGAAGGGTTTACTGCTTTCTCAGGTGTTTTTCAAAAAGGAATTGATATTCCGTATTTCACCACCATTGATATAAACAGCAGCGGAGCAACCCATGTTCCGGGCTTTAATCAGAATTTGAGTCAGTATCACAGCGCGGTTGTTCCGCTGTATGATTCAATAGGTAATACCATGCACAGTTTGTTTTTTGGCGGCATGAGTATGTACCGTCTGGACACTGTTACAAGTGAACTTATAACCGATTCGTTAGTACCGTTTGTAAGCACCATCAGCAAGGTAACACGCAGTGCAGAAAATACACTTGCAGAATATCTGCTGCCTGATTCTATGCCCGGCTTTTTAGGTTCCAATGCACATTTTATTCCGCTGTCAACTATTGAAAAATACACTAACAGTGTTCTTAAACTTAATGCTATAACAGGGCGTACACTTATAGGACATATTGTTGGAGGTATTGAAAGTCCTGAAAAAAACATCAGCGAAACAGACCCGACAATTAGCATTGCCAGTGCACGCATTTTTGAAGTGTATATTGAAACGCAGCCCGATGCAGTTGCCGAAATTAAAGTGAAGGAACCGGTGAAGCTTGCAGTGTATCCCAACCCGGCTAATGATGTAATTACGATTGAAATAAACGCTGCGGAAAAACAAAATGTTGAAATTATTTTGCTCAACGCACATGGCGTTGTAGTGGAAAAATACCTTTCTCAAAAATCATTTTCAGGCAGCAAAAAGCTGACTAAAAATATTGCTGCGTTGCCCGCAGGGCTCTATTATGTGGCGCTGCAGACTGATAAATTCAGCAGGGCGCAAAGGCTCATTGTCAAATAATACTATCTGAACATGATGGAAAAACAACCGCTCTCGCTTTTTGACAAAATCAATAACTGGGCAAGAAGTTCAGTGACTTTAAAATTGATTTCCATCGGCATTCTGATTCTGATTTTGCTGATACCTTCTTCCATGCTTAGCTCGCTTATTTATGAGCGCCAGAGTGTGCGCGACAGCGCTATTGATGAGGTAAGTTCAAAGTGGGGGAACAGCCAGGTGGTGGGTGGTCCGGTAATTTCGGTTCCTTATCAAACGGTTACAACTGATGTGAACGGAAAATCAATTTATGGAATTTCCTACGCACATTTTTTGCCTGACCTGATTGATATTTCCGGGACAGTAAAACCCGAAAAACGCTACCGTGGAATTTATGTGGTGGTGCTTTATAACACGGTGTTAAAAGTGAGCGGAAAATTTGCAACACCTGATTTTGATAATCTGGGTATAGCAAAGGAAAGCTTCATGCTGGATGATGCGATGCTCTCAATTGGTCTGAGCGATATGAAAGGAATACGCGATGAGATAAACATCCGTATGAATGATACCACTTACTCCTGCAATCCCGGAATTGTAACGTCTGATATTTTTTCTTCCGGCATCAGCATTCCTATTGATCTTACTACACAAAAAGGTTTTGACTTTGCATTTGATATGAATATCAATGGAAGCACGCATCTGGGCTTTTTGCCGTTTGGTAAAGAAACTAATGTTTCACTTACCTCTTCATGGGGACACCCGAGTTTTGAAGGAAGTTTTTTGCCGGATGAACGGACTGTTAACGACAGCGGTTTTACTGCAACATGGAAAGTATTGCAGCTCAACAGAAATTATCCGCAGGCCGGATTGGGTGCATTTATAGGCAATGAAGGCGGACTGGAACAAATCAGCAACAACAATTTGCCGGAGTATTCTGCAGCATCAGAATTTGGGGTAAAACTTTTGTTGCCGATTGATGAATACCAGAAAACGATGCGCTCGGCAAAATATAACCTGATGTTTATTTTTCTCACGTTTCTTGCATTTTTCTTTGTGGAGGTAATCAACAAAAAACGAATCCACCCGATACAATATTTGTTGGTTGGTTTTGCAATCTGTTTGTTTTATGTGTTGCTGCTTTCGCTTTCAGAGCATATAAATTTTGACAAGGCTTATCTTGCCGGATGTGTTGCTGTGCTTACACTCATTACGTTTTACTGTAAAAGTGTTTTCAAAAATAATTTGCTTACTGCACTTATCACCGGCATACTTGCTGTGCTTTACGGTTTCTTTTATTCGCTGCTGCAATTGGAAGATTATGCATTGCTGATGGGTAGCGTTGGTTTGCTGCTTATTCTTGCTGTGATTATGTACCTGACGCGAAACATTGACTGGTATAACACGGAAAAAAGCGAGTAAAAAAATTGCCACAGATTTACAGATTAAACGCAGCAATTGTGTTTTTTTAAATCTGTGAATCTGTGGCAATCTATTTCTATTTTTGCGCCTCTAATAAAAAAACACCATGACACGAGGACCTATTTCACAGTTTATTGAAAAACACTACCTGCACTTTAACTCAGCTGCGCTGGTTGATGCTGCCAAAGGATACGAAACCCATTTGCTGGAAGGCGGAAAAATGATGATTACCCTTGCCGGTGCTATGAGCACTGCCGAGTTGGGAAAATCACTGGCCGAAATGATTCGTCAGGATAAGGTGCAGATTATTTCGTGCACAGGTGCCAACCTTGAAGAAGATATTATGAATTTGGTGGCGCACAGCCACTACAAGCGTGTGCCGAACTACCGCGACCTTTCACCGCAGGACGAGTGGGATTTACTGGAAAACCACTACAACCGCGTTACCGATACCTGCATCCCTGAAGAGGAGGCATTCCGCAGATTGCAGAAGCATATTCACAAACTGTGGAAAGATGCCAACGATGCCGGTGAGCGTTATTTTCCGCATGAGTTTATGTACAAGATGCTGAACTCGGGTGTTCTGGAACAGTATTATGAAATTGACCCTAACGACAGTTGGATGTTGGCAGCTGCTAAAAAGAATTTACCAATTGTTTGTCCGGGTTGGGAAGACAGCACGATGGGAAACATTTTTGCATCCTATGTAATTAAAAACGAAATGAACCCCACCACCATGAAGTCGGGTATTGAATACATGGTTTGGCTTTCACACTGGTATCGCGAAAATTCAGCAGGCAAAGGAGTGGGTTTTTTCCAGATTGGCGGTGGTATTGCAGGTGATTTTCCTATTTGTGTGGTGCCTATGATGTATCAGGATTTAGAGTGGCACGATGTTCCGTTCTGGAGTTATTTTTGCCAGATTTCTGATTCTACTACCAGCTATGGTTCGTACTCAGGCGCTGTGCCCAACGAAAAAATTACCTGGGGTAAATTAGATATCCATACGCCCAAATTTATTGTGGAGAGTGATGCTACTATTTGTGCCCCGCTTATGTTTGCGTGGGTGCTGGGGTGGTAGTTAATGGAACGCGGATGACGCGGATTTAATCTGAAACTGAGGTTATAAATTAACACTATGCTGTTCTACAACCGCTTGAAGTGGTTGCAGAACCACTTCAAGCGGTTGTTTTATAACATACGTGAGCAAATTAGGTAACATAATGTGTATATCGGTACGCATCATGTATGTATAAGGATAACAGTATGTGCAAGAAAAACCACAATATGTTAACTAAAAGCCTCTTTTAAATACAAAAACCTTCAGCTGTTAAACCTGTCAGCTATTTACCCCAAAGCAAAAACTACCATCTTTTATTTCTGCACACCCGATTGTATTCATTACAGACATCGGCATCCTTAGCTGTTTGCTGTGTAAACTTAAAGTCATTGTTGTTAATTTATAGCAATGCCAGTTGGTAACATTAACCTGCCGGCAGTGTGTTATTAGCAGTTGGAAACTTACAAATTGCAAAAAGATTGTAAAATTTTTAATTGTTTGTGTATTAGTTTTGCATCAATATAATATCATAATTATGAAAAAGCTACTACTACTTTGCCTCAGCACCCTTGGTTTTACTACTCTTTTGCAGGCTCAAACCGATGCAATCAATATAAAAACTACCGGATTATTGGTAGATTATGAGGGCAATACAACCATTGATGCCAGTGCCTTGTTGCAGCTCAATTCAGATGCAATAGCAACGCAGGGTTTTTTAGCCCCAAGAGTGCTGCTTACCGCAACAAATACTGCAGGACCAATCACCAACCCCGCTACCGGTTTGCTGGTTTACAATACCAACACAGCCGGCACGGCACCCAACAATGTAATAGAAGGATTTTACTACAATGCCGGAACCTCGGGCACCCCCAACTGGGTAAGGTTGGTTACAGGGGGCACAGCCAATGCCTGGACATTAGCAGGCAATACGGGAACCGCCCCCTCCACATCTGCTATTGGTGTTGCTGCCAACAACAATTTTATTGGCACCACCGATGTCAAAGATTTTGTATTGTCTACAAGTGGGTTTGAGCGTATGCGCATAGCATCGGGAGGCAATGTGGGTATAGGTAATACTTCACCTGTAAACCTATTAGATATCGCATCTGCTGCGCGCACTGGAACTCATACAACAGGTGCCTTTATACGTTACCAATACTTCTTCGCCAGCCGCAGCCGGAGTTGAATTTCGTCATACCAATGGAACTCAAGGTATCGGTTTTGGTTACAATAGTATTTATGCCTCCGGTTCTAACACCAATCAAGATTTAAATCTGATGCCTAAAGGGACAGGTAATGTGGGTATCGGCACTACCGCACCTCTTGTAAAACTAGATATAATCAGCACCGATGCTGTACACCTCCCTAACGGAACCACCTTACAGCGCCCAACAGGTGTTGCCGGTTATCTTCGATTTAACAGCAACTCACTAGGTTTAGAATACCATGACGGAACACAGTGGGTACCTGTAAATATGGAACAAACCCCAATTGGTACCATTGTACCCTTTGCCGGACCAAGCATACCCACAGGCTGGTTGCTTTGTGACGGACAAACTCCTTTAAGGGCCGGCACTTATGCTGCTTTATTTGCTGCTATAGGTACAACTTGGGGAACAGGCAACGGAAGCACTACCTTTCATATACCTGATTTACGCGGGCGCTTTCCAAGAGGTGTTGATGGTGCAGCAGGCAGGGATCCCGACAACGCCTCACGCACAGCAAGCAATGCCGGAGGCGGAACAGGCAACGCTTTAGGCAGCGTGCAAGCAGATGCAACTATTGGACATACGCACAATGTTGCAGGAACTTCTGCAGGGTCGGGAGCGTTAACAGCTGCTTCCAATGGCGATCACGCACATAGCTGGGGCAATTGGTGGAGCATTGATAATGCCTCAGTTGTTGGCAGCGGGCAGGGTGATGGTTCAGGAAATACATATTCTGATGGATATGTTGGTTATTGGAACAATAATTTTCCAGTTGCAGCAGCAGGTGACCATAACCATGGAATGACCACCCGTCAGGATGATTATAATGTTTCAGGAGGTTCGGGACCTAGTTTTGGCGCAGATAATGGAACTTATGCAAACTATAATTTCACTGCTAATGCCGGTAATCATACACACAATGTTTATATGCCCAATCACCGACACTGGATACAAGCACGCAATACCACCACCACCGGTGCCCATACACATTCCATTGCCGACCATAGTCACGGGTTTAATGTAACATCTGGAGCAGCAACAGGTGCCACTTCAACCGAAAGCCGCCCCGAAAATGCATATGTACAATACATTATAAAAGCTACCAGCACCTCAACGGTAGCAATAGTTTCACCCAACATACCCAATGGCATAAACGGACAAACATTACGCTACAATTCAGGCTCGGGATTATGGGTGGCCAACTCATTTTTGTATAATGATGAGGCTAATATTGGAATTGGCACATCCACACCGTCATTCAGACTGGATATGCCCAACTCAGGCACCATCAATGCCCGCCTTGGTTTAGCCGAAACAGGAACCTGGCCAGCAGCCAATACCTATGCATACTGGGGGCACGAAGCTTTAGACCACTCATTGCTTGGCAATTACGGACTATTGCAGTCTAATGTTGGGCAAACACTACTAAACTCAGCAACCGGGCAAGTAATCAGCTTCAGACACAATAATGCTGACCAAATGACTTTAAATGCAGGCAGTTTGGGTATAGGAACAACAACCCCAGCCGGTAAGTTACATGTAGTAACCAGCAGTAACGATGGAAATACTTCTGCATGGTCGGACGGTAATTTTGTTGTAGGCCAGGCAGGAACCACCGGTGGAGCGATTGCGCTCAGCTATAATACTAGCAATAATGCCGGTTATATTTCGGCACTTGCACCTGCAGTGGCATGGAAAGATTTAGGTCTTCGAGCCCTAAACACTATTTTTTATTATAATGGGGCAACCGAAGGGATGCGCTTAACAACAGGCGGTAATCTGGGTATAGGATCCAACGCACCTGGTTATAAATTAGATGTTGCAGGGGATATCAATTTGGCAGGAAATGCAGATCTGAGAATGACGGGGGTTCCGGTTCTTTTCGGAAGTTCAACGGATGTATATGCAAACATACGCGTTTTACAGAATAATTCAACTGCTACGCAGGATGGAATGTATATAAACTATAACAGCACAGGTGGCACAGCCGCAGACATTAGGTTTTATGCAAATGGAACCAATGAACGTATGCGTATACTTGGAACAAACGGTAATGTTGGTATTGGCAACTCAGGCCCGGGTTATAAATTACATGTTTCTGGTGATATTTATGCAGATGGCGGATGGTTTCGTGTTTCAGGTAATCAGGGTTTATTTTTTGAATCTCACGGAACAGGAATTCAATCTGTTACAGCAGATGGCGGTGAGTATGGCTCTGTATCAACTTATGGAAATGAAGGGGGATGGGATGGTTTTACAATCGATGGAAGGTATGTGTTGATGGGAAGCGGAAATACTGTTGGGCTTTATAATGATATTGATAACAGATGGCAAATTCAGATTGATCGAGGGGCTGGTAATGATGGTTTTCGATTTTTTAATAGCCAAAGTACAAATCTTAACATGAGAATACAACATACTAACGGCACTAGTTATGCAAGTTATGACGGAGATAATAATTGGGATTTTTATTCAGACAGGCGACTAAAGGAAAATATCGAGAAAGAAGAAAATATCTTAGATCGTTTGATAAAATTAGATGTTGTAAATTACGACTTTATTAATCAAGACAGAAAAGATAAAGAGATAGGATTTATTGCTCAGGAAGTTGAAAAATATTTTCCATCAATAGTTTCTGAAACAGCTGATGACAGATACGATTTCAAGGTAAAAGCTTTGGGATATTCAAGTTTTGGTATTTTAGCCGTTGGAGCAATCAAAGAATTAAAAATTGAAAAAGATAAAGAGATAGCAGAACTGAAAGAAGAAATTGAAAAACTGAAATCAGGTAGTGCCGTTTCATCAGAAAATACTGAACTAAAAAGTGAAATAGCTGAACTGAAAAAGATGTTGTTGGAGCTTGAGAAGAAAGTAAATACTAAATAGCGACTAAGACAACTTTCACAAACTCTTTACCATTCAAAAAATAACAACTAAAATTTAAACAGGCTCTTACCTTTGCCGCGTGCAAAAGAAATTTCCCCGCGCTTTATTACTGTTCTATATCTTGGTGGCTTATGTCTTCATTCAGTTTTGCTGGTGGGCATACAGTCTAGTGCAACTCAATTCCGAAATTTATAATCTGAAATTAGAAATACTAACATTGGCGCATGAAGGCAGCCCGGAGTTGCTCATTGAAAAAGCCAATCTTGACCAGAAACTATATTCACGCATCTGGATGGTGTTGGGCGAGGGAAGCGTTTTTTTTATTTTGCTGGCAATAGGTGTATGGCAAACCTTGCAAAGCTTCCGCAAAGAAGTTTCGCTGGCACGTCAGCAGAAGAATTTTTTGCTGGCTGTAACGCACGAATTAAAATCACCGATTGCTTCCGTTAAACTTTATTTACAAACCTTGCAAAAGCGCGAACTGGAGCGCGAAAAACAAAACGAAATACTTGCCAGAGCCATTGCAGATACTGACCGTTTAGGCAGTCTGGTTGAAAATCTTTTGCTCGCCACCAAAATTGACCGCAGTGATTATATGCTCTATTTTGAAGAAGTAAATCTTTCCGATTTAATTGCCCAGATAGTTGCAACCCATCCCGAAAACAAACGCCTGAAAACCGAAATTCAACAAGGAATAAATATGCAGGCAGATAAATTAGCATTCACGTCAATTGTTGTAAACCTGCTTGAAAATGCGTTGAAATATTCGCCCGTAGAGACACGATGCCTCGTGTCTCTTTCTCAAAAAAACAATAAAATAACACTATCAGTTTTAGATTCCGGCTCAGGAATTCCTGACGAAGAAAAGCAAAAAGTGTTTGAAAAATTTTACCGCATCGGTAATGAAGATACCCGCAAATCTAAAGGCACAGGCTTGGGATTATACATTGTTAAAAATCTGGTGGAACGTCATCAAGGAACAATTCAAATCCGCAATAACCAGCCCAGCGGCAGCATTTTTGAAATAGAATTTTTGGCTTAAAATCAGCGACAATCCGCCCAATCCGCGTCATCCGTGTTCCATCACTTTTAAACAACATTTGCATTTTCAATTTCTAAATGCTTTTCTTTGCACCTTCAAAAAAAATAAGAACGAAAACTGTATATGCCTAAAAATCTTGTCATCGTTGAGTCGCCTGCCAAGGCAAAAACTATTGAGGGTTACCTCGGAAAAGATTATTTAGTTAAATCAAGTTTTGGACACATCCGCGACCTCCCCAAAAAAGGATTGAATGTGGACATCAACAATAAATTTGCTCCTACTTACGAAGTTCCTGCCGACAAAAAAGCAGTGGTAAACGAACTGAAAAAACTAAGTAAAGATGCAGAGGTTGTTTGGTTAGCATCGGATGAGGACCGTGAAGGAGAAGCCATTTCGTGGCACCTGTTTGAGGCACTTAAATTAGACGAGAAAAAAACAAGACGCATCGTTTTTCACGAGATTACCAAGCCTGCTATTTTAAAAGCAATTGACAATCCGCGCACCATTGATATTAACCTGGTGAATGCGCAACAAGCCCGCAGAATACTTGACCGTTTGGTAGGTTTTGAGCTTTCGCCCATTCTTTGGAAAAAGGTAAAACCAAATCTTTCAGCGGGTCGTGTGCAAAGCGTTGCAGTTCGTTTAATAGTAGAACGCGAGCGCGAAATCATCAATCATAAATCAGAATTCTTTTACCGCGTTGTTGCCATTTTCGAAATAAATAAAGACGGAAAAAAATCACAGGTAAAAGCTGAACTTCCGAAAAAATATAAGACTAAAGAAGAAGCGCAGAAGTTTTTGGATGCCTGTGCAAGTTCAGAATTTACAGTGGAAGATCTGGAGAAGAAGCCTTCAAAGAAAAGCCCTTCCGCACCTTTTACAACTTCAACCTTGCAGCAGGAAGCCAGTCGTAAATTAGGTTTCTCCGTTTCAAGAACCATGACGGTTGCCCAGAAATTATACGAGTCAGGAAAAATAACCTACATGAGAACCGACTCGGTAAACCTTTCTGAAACAGCGCTGACAGCAGCAGAGAAAGAAATTACCCGCTCGTTCGGTATAGAGTATGTAAATATTAAGCAATACAAATCCACTTCAAAAGGTGCGCAGGAAGCCCACGAAGCAATCCGTCCTACTTACATGGAAAACCATGAGGCAGGTGCAGATGCTTCTGAGCAACGCTTGTATGATTTGATATGGAAAAGAACGCTTGCTTCGCAAATGGCAAATGCGGAATTGGAG
>CAMBRL010000016.1 GCA_945870105.1 Chitinophaga pinensis | reverse complement strand
CAAACCGATTGAATGGAACAGCGATGATGAAATCGGGCGACTTGTTAAAGAATATAACAACATGATACAGAAGTTGGGCGAAAGCGCTGAAACACTTGCAAAATCTGAACGTGAATCAGCTTGGCGCGAAATGGCAAAACAAGTGGCGCACGAAATCAAAAACCCGCTAACACCCATGAAACTGAGTGTGCAGCATTTGCAGCATTCCTACAAAGAACAACGCCCGGGCTGGGATAAAAACATTGAGCGCATGACACAGACAATGATCGAGCAGATTGATACACTCGCACACATTGCTTCTGAGTTTTCGAACTTTGCCAAAATGCCGAAAGCCAACAACGAAAAAATAAATATTGAAGATGCAATAGCCAATGTTGTTGCGCTATACAACGAAACGGAAAATTGCAAGATTGAATTTAATTCTTCTGATGCTAATCTCTTTGTTCTTGTCGACCGCGAGCAATTGCAACGTGTTTTTAACAACCTGATTAAAAATGCCATTCAGTCTGTACCTGAAACTCGTGAAGGCAAAATTCTGATTACTCTTAAAAAAGCCGACAACACTGTTGTAATAAAAATTCAGGATAACGGAACAGGTATCAGCGAAGAAATGAAAGACAAAATTTTCACACCTAACTTCACTACCAAAAGCACAGGAATGGGGCTTGGACTGGCAATGGTGAAAAACATTATTGAAAACAGCGGTGGTTCAATCCGGTTTGAAACTGCTGTGAATGAAGGCACTGTGTTTTTTGTTTCGTTGCCGCTTATTCCTTCCGAAAATTAACAATTGCTTAAAGCAATTCCCTTAAATTTGCAGCAATTACAATTCATAATTTCATGTTAGAAACACAAACTGTTGCAGCAGAAAAAAAGCAAACTGGTTATAACGAACTGCCACCATTCCCAAATGGTTGGTATGCTGCATGTTCTTCCGCACAACTAAAAAAAGGACAACTAATTTCAAAAAAATTCTGCGGACACGATATTGTTTTATTCCGCACCGAAGCAGGGGTTCCTGCGGCAGTTGATGCCTATTGTCCGCATATGGGCGCCCATTTCGCACATGGAGGAACCGTGCAGGGCGAAACAATAAAATGCCCCTTTCATGATTTTTGTTTTGATGTAAAAGGCACATGCACTTCCACCGGCTACGGAACAAAACCACCGCCAAAAGCGGTGTTGCGTTCATGGCACTTACAGGAAAAAAATGGTTTTATTTTGGTATGGTTTCACAGCGAAGACAAGGCTCCTGAGTGGGAAGTTCCCGCAATTGATTTTGAAGGTTGGACACCGGTAATTACAACCGAATGGGAACTGAAAAGCCATCCGCAGGAAACTACAGAAAATAGCGTTGACTTAGGACATCTTTCCATTGTTCATGGCTACAATAAAGTAGAAATGCTTACGGAGTTAGAACTTGACAAACATTACCTCAACGCAAAATATGCCATGCACCGCAAAGCAGATTTCTTTGGAAATCCTAAACATCTTCTTCGCGCAGAATTTCACGGACATGCTTATGGCTTAGGCTATTCTTATGTTGAAGTCAGCGTTCCTGAATACGGTTTACAGTATCGCAATTTTGTGCAGCCCACACCAATTGACGGAGAAAAAATTTTGCTGCGAATTGGTTTGTGCATGAAGCATGTTGAGAATCCGGGGAAAATAAATCCGTTGTTGAGCATTATTCCAAAATCAGTCATTAATAAATTCTTACCAAAAATCTCTTTCCGTGCTTATGCGCATGATGTTTCTCAGGACTTCAAGATATGGGAAAACAAAGTGTATGTAACACAACCTGCACTGGCAAAAGGTGACGGACCAATAGGAAGATACAGACAGTGGGCAAGACAGTTTTATTCGGAAAATCATTTAGCTGAAAATTAGATGCTATTCAAAGAAATTGTAGGACAAGAAGACATAAAAAAGCGCTTGATACAAACGGTGAGAGATAACCGTATCAGTCACGCCCAACTGCTGCTTGGTCCTGCGGGCAGCGGAAATCTGGCGCTTGCTTTTGCATATGCTCAATACATTTTTTGCAGCAATAAAGGTGGACATGATTCCTGCGGTGAATGTTCTTCGTGCCTGAAAATGCAGAAGATTGCGCATCCTGATTTTCATTTTGTTTTTCCGGTTTATAAAATTAAAGACGGACGCGAAACCATAAGCGATGATTTGATTGCCGATATGCGTGAGGCATTAACGCAAAATCCATACTTAGAATTGGACGAATTTCTTGACAACGCAGGAATTGAAAATAAACAGGCGCAGATTTATGTAGGTGAAAGTGCCAGCATTCTGCGCAAACTTTCTTTCAAAGCATATGAAGGCGAATACCGGATTATAATTATCTGGAAGCCTGAGAAAATGAATGTGCAGGCTGCCAACAAGATTCTGAAAATGATTGAAGAGCCGCCCGAAAGAACACTGTTCATTATGGTTGCAGAGAATACCGACCTGATGCTTGCCACCATTCTTTCGCGCACACAAATGGTAAAAATCAAAAAGATTGACGATGCTTCCATGCAAAAAGCATTGGTGGAGAAGTTTAATCTTTCACCCGAAAATGCTTTAAGGATTACGCACCTTGCAGATGGAAACTTTGGCACAGCAATGAAGATGGCAGCGGAAGGCGATGATTCAACAGATAACACACAACGCTTCCGAGACTGGATGCTGGCGTGTTACAAAAACAATATTCCCGAAATGCTGAGCTGGTCTGAGAAACTGGCATCAACCGATGAAGGCAGGGAAAAGCAAAAAGCATTTTTAGCGTTTTGTCAGAACATGTTTCGTAAAGCATTGATGCAAACCTATTCTACTCCTGAACTGGCAAGAATGACGGATAACGAACGAAGCTTTTTCCTGAAATTCTCAACGTTTGTAAACGGCAACAACATTATGGAAATTACTGCCGAATTGGATACTGCCTCTTATCATATTGAGCGTAATGCTTATCCTAAACTGCTTTTCTTTGACCTTTCGCTAAAATTAGGGGTATTTCTGCGTGCAAGTCAGCAAGTTTCAGTTAAAGCATAAAAAGTTACATTTGCGTTTCATTTCAGGGCATTCCTGAACAATTAACTTATAAGAATCAACGAAGAAGATGGGATGTAGCGGATGTAGCACCGGCAGAGGAAGCGGAACACCGGGTGGGTGCAATAATAACGGCAGTTGCGGCACAGGCGGTTGTAATAAACTCAACGTTTTTGATTGGCTTTCAAACATGCAATTGCCTTCGGGGCAGGAGCCATTTCCCTTTGTGGAAATACGTTTTAAAAACAGTCGCAAAGAATTTTATAAAAACGAAACGAAACTTCAACTGAATGTAGGCGAAATAGTAGCCGTAGAGGCTTCGCCAGGACATGATATTGGCTCGGTTTCCATCACAGGCGAGTTGGTGCGTTTACAAATGCGGAAGAAAAAATTTGACCCTGAAAAAGACGAAGTAAAAAAGATTTACCGCAAAGCCAACAACAACGATGTTGACAAATGGAAGGCAGCCATGGCGCAGGAGAAAGACACCATGTACAAAGCGCGTGTTATTGCAACAGCACTTGGGTTGAAAATGAAACTGAGCGATGTGGAATTTCAGGGCGATAAGACAAAAGCTATTTTTTATTACACCGCTGACGACCGTGTAGATTTTCGCGAATTAATAAAACGATTGGCAGATGAATTCCGCATTCGTGTTGAAATGCGCCAGATTGGGGCAAGACAGGAAGCCAGCCGTTTGGGAGGAATTGGTTCATGCGGAAGAGAATTATGTTGCTCTACATGGCTTACCGATTTCAGAACGGTTTCAACCAGTGCAGCAAGGTACCAGCAGCTTTCACTGAACCCTCAAAAATTAGCCGGACAATGCGGCAAACTCAAGTGCTGTTTGAATTATGAATTGGACAGCTACATGGATGCAATAAAAGATTTTCCTGATACTAAACTAAGGTTGGAAACCAATCGCGGTTATGCGATGCATCAGAAAACCGATATTTTCAGAAGAGTAATCTGGTATTCGTTGCCCGATGAAAGAGACACATTTATTCCGCTAAGCATTGAGAAAGTAAAAGAGTTTCAGGAACTGAATAAACAGGGAATCAAGGCTGATATTATGCCTGTAAAACAAGCTGTTTTACAGGAAGAGAAAAAGCCTGATTATGAGAATGTAGTAGGTCAAGACAGTCTTACCCGTTTTGATAGGGACAAAAGCAAACGCAGCAATAACAAAAACTGGAAAAACAAAAAGAAAAAAAGCAATCCTGCTCCGGTTAATGCCCAGCAACAAGGAGAACAAAAAGCTCCTTCTCAACAAAAACCGCAGCAACAGCGCCCGCAACAGCAAAGAAGAAGCAACAGACCACCTCGCCCCAATCCACCAAAAGGAGAACAGAATAAGCCTCAGTAAAATGAATAGGATTTTCCTTGGATTGAGTTTACTATTGGTATTTTCTTCTTGTGATTCGAAAAGAATTTTTGAAAAAAATATTGAAATTCCAGACAATGTTTGGGATGCCTCAGAAAAGGTAAAATTTGAAGTAAGTATTACCGATACCACTTCTGGAAATAATGTTTTAATAAATATTCGCCATGCAGGATTTTATCCTTACAGCAATCTTTTCCTGTTCATCAACACCACTTTCCCAAATGGAAAAATAACGCGTGATACTGTTGAATGTATGCTTGCCGATGACAAAGGAAAATGGTTTGGGAAAGGGCTAGGTGATTTATGGGATGCACGAATTCTCTTTAAAAGAAATGTACGTTTTTCGCAAAGCGGAACATATATTTTTGAATACGAACAGGCTATGCGGGTTGGGCAATTATCAGGTGTTATGGATGTTGGATTGAGGATTGAAAAACCATAATTCATCCTATTAATTTGATTATCACAGTTCATCGATTATATTTGCTTGATAATTAACAATCAATCAAACCACAAAAAACAAAAACATGAAAAAACTATTACTTCTTTTTACTGTTGGACTTACGTTTGTTTGCTCAAATAGTAATGCCCAAAGTTGCACACCCAATCTGCCTAATGGCGGCTCGCACGGTGACATTGTTCCTGACACCATTGTCAATCTGCCGCATGCTACTGTAGGACAACCTTACAGCACAGACATTCAGTTTTATGTTGCAACAGATACATTTGCGCAAGGCTTTAATAACACAATTGTTAACTACACGCTAAATAATATTACCGGAATGCCATCGGGTTTTGCTTATACTACCAATCCTTCAAATGGTGTTTTTCCCGGAGGTCAATCTTCTTGCCTGAATGCTACAGGAAATCCTACTGCAGGTATGGAAGGAACATATCCACTTGTAGTTAATGTTACTGGAAACCTATTGATTAATGGTGCTTTGCCTTTTTCTCAAGCAGCTACCCTTAATGGCTACAAAATTATAATTGATACTGACGGAACTGTTGGTGTTTCAACAAACGCTGCTGAAAAATTTGAATTGGGACAAAATATTCCTAACCCATCTTCGGAGGAAACGCGTATTAGTTTTACTTCACCTTTGGCTGAAAGAATGGATTTGAATATTTATAATTCATTAGGTCAGGTTGTTTTCAAAAAATCAATTGATGCAGAAAAAGGTTCAAACGAAGAGTTCATTTCAACTGCTTCTTTTGCAGATGGAATTTACATTTATACACTTCGTAATTCATCAACCATACTCACAAAAAGAATGGTTGTAACGAAAAAATAATTTTAACATTAGAAAAAAAGCTGCCAAATCAGGCAGCTTTTTTTTTGAATATCAGCGTGAAAAAACTTCTTATTTTATCCTTAGTTTTATTTATTTCTTCGCCTTGTTTTTCTCAAGACTATCAATGGGCGAAGTCTGGCGGCTGGATTGGCCAGGATGCAGCCCGTGCAGTTGCCGTTGATGATGACGGCAATGTTTATGTAGCAGGACAATATGGTGGATACTCACAATTTGATACTATTTTTTGTTACGGAAATGGAACGTATGAAGCATTTCTTGCCAAGTATAATTCTGTCGGTGACATTCAATGGGTAAAACATGCAGGCGGCCCGAATGAGGATTATGCTACTGGCGTTTGCATTGACACAGCTGGATTTATATACATCACCGGCTATTTCCTTGACTCCATATTTTTTGATGATTTAAAATTAGAAAGTTCGGATCTGACTGATATTTTTATTGCAAAATATACTCCTTCGGGTGAGTTAGTTTGGGCAAAAAGTGCCGGTGGCAGAGGCGATGACCGTGCTTATGCCCTAACTGCTGACCCACATGGAAACTTTGCAATTGCGGGACAATTCAGCGGAACGGCAAACTTTGATTTGAATTTTGTTTCGTCATCGGGTGATTATGATTCTTTTCTTGCAAAATATGGCAACAATGGTATTTGTCAGTGGGTAAAAAAAGGCGGAGGAAGCAATGATGATGCGGCAAAAGGTATCGGGAGCGATGCCGCAGGAAATTTTTTTATCACCGGTTACATCTATGGAAACACGTTATTTGATACCGTAAATCTTAACACTACTTCGCCAACAAGTACTGATATTTTTATAGCTAAATATCGTCCCTGGGGAGATTTTGTATGGGCTAGAAAATGTGATAGTTATCTTGGTGATAATCCATATGGAATTGCTACTGACTGGCAAGGAAACAGTTACCTCACAGGATATTTTCAAAATGAAACTACATTCGGGAATCACACCATTTATGCAGAAGGCTACAACGATGCCTTTCTTACAAAATACAATCCTGATGGCAATTGTGAATGGGCAAAAGCAATAGGAGGAAACGATTTAGATGTGGGCACTGCTGTTTGTGTGGATGATTATGGTTCTGTTTATCTGACCGGCTTTTTCGACTCTGCGATAGTCTTTCAAGATACAACATACATCGCTGCAGGATATGAAGTTTTTGTTGCAAAATACTGGTGGAACGGTGATGAAATATGGACACAAATAGGTGGTGGTGGTGGAAACGATTTTGGTAACGCTATTGCTGTAAATAAAACGGGAGAACTGGCAGTAGCAGGGTACTACAACCTTTATGGATATTTTGGCGACTATGTTTTACCACTCAGTCAGCAGCAAGATATTTTTGTTTTCAAACTTTCAAATACAGTTGGAATAAGTGAAGAAACTAAAAACTCTTTTACAGCTGTTTATCCTAATCCAACTGAAGGTGACTTTATTATTGAGGCACCTTTCGATAGAAACCAATTGTTGAATATTTCTGTTACTGATGCATTAGGCAGAATTATTTTTTCTTCAGTTGAATTACCTCATAACAGTAAAATAAAACTATCTCTAAATACAGTATCCAGCGGAATTTATTTTTTGACTGCTTACAACAGTTCACAATCTTTTACCGGGAAAATTATCCTGAACAGATGAAGATATTGCTTCTTCGCATTTTCCTCCCGATAGCTATCGGGATTTTATCAATTCTTAACTCTTCAGCACAAACTGTTCTCACCAATGCCCATGCCCACAATGATTACTGGCATGCACGACCATTATTTCAGTCATTGGAAAATGGATTTATGAGTGTGGAAGCTGATTGTCATTTAATTGACGGACACATGCTGGTGGCACATGAAAAAGCATTTACTAAAAAATGCAGAACTCTTCAGAAACTTTATCTCGAACCGTTAATGCAACGAGCTAAAGAAAATGATTTGAAAAGCGTTTACAAAAATGGTCCACCAGAATTTGTACTCTATATTGATATAAAAGCTGATTGCGAAAATTTTATTCCCTTTCTGGATAGTATTCTTAAAAACTATGATGCAATACTTACAAAATTTGTTGATGGCCAGAAAACCATTGGTGCTGTTCGCGTATTGGTTGATCCTTGTGGAAACAATAATTACGTTCTAAGTTCAAATCCGCGCTACCTTTCTTTATCAGGTAACATGGGCGATGCAGACAAAAAACTTGATAACAACATTATGCCTCGCATCAGTTTCTCTTACAACAGTTTATTGCAATGGAAAGGAAAAGGTGAAATGCCCGAAGCAGAAAAAGAGAAACTAAAAACTTTTATGCAAAAAGCTCACGCAAATGATTACAGCGTTAGAATTTGGGCTGCAAGCAATAAAAAAAAAGTATGGAAAGAATTAGTGGCTGCAGGTGTTGACTGGATTAATGCAGACAGACTGAAGAAATTCAGAAAATTTATAGCGGATAAAAATTAAAGCCTCACTCCTATCACTAAAATATCATCTACCTGCTCCAATTCTCCAATCCATGACATCATGGTTTTATCAAGCAGTTCTTTTTGGCGACTCATTTTAAATTGCTGGTTTTCGGCAAAAAGATTTTTCAAACGCTTGTAGCCATATTTTTTCTCATCTTTTCCACCAAACTGGTCAACTATACCATCTGAGAAGATGTAGAAGCAGTCGCCTTTTTCAAAAGGAATAGTAAAGCAGCTATAGTTCCTTCTGCTGGTGTGAATCATTCCGCCAATAGCATTTTTATCACCTTTCAATTCTTTAAATTCACCAGCTTCATTAAAGAAGTATAACACCCTGTTTGCTGAGGCAAACTGCAGTTCTTTCTTTCTGTAGTCAATGCAACAAAGCGCAATATCCATTCCGTCATGATTTTCATTCAATCCATCGCGTTGCTTTAAGGCAAATTGCACTTCACGGTGCAAGTTATTCAGCATTTCACCTGGGTTGGTAATTTCTTCCACATTGGCAATTTGATTTAACAAATCATTCCCAATCATGCTCATAAACGCACCAGGAACTCCATGCCCTGTGCAATCAACAGCGGCAATAAAAATTTTATCATCTTTTTTGTTGAACCAGTAAAAATCACCGCTTACAATATCTTTTGGTTGAAAGAAAATAAATGAATCCGGAAGAGATGAACGTATGTCTTCAATGGTGGGGAGAATGGCTTCCTGTATACGTTTTGCATAAGTAATGCTGGAGGTAATAACTTGATTTTTATCTTCCAAAACTTCTTTTTGCAGCTCAATTTCTCCTTTAGCTTTATTGATAGCTTTATTTTTTAGTTCTAATTCTGCGTTAACAATTTTATTAGCGCGGTAGCGATTATAAATGGTGCCCGCAAGAATGATGATGAGTGCCAGAACTGCTAAAACCAAGTATAAGACCCTGCGCTGATTTATCTGAGATTCTTCCTGCTTTAGTTTTTCTATGTTAAGCAGTTCTATTTCTTTTTCTTTTTTTTCTGTTTCATACTTTGCCTGCATTTCAAGCATTGCTTTGTCATTCTGAGCTTTTTGCAATGAATCATTCAACTTTGTGAAGAGCACCTGAAACTCATAAGATTTCTGGTGATTGCCCATTTTAGCATAGGTTTCAGCAATTATGTAGTAAATGCTTTTTGCCTGCTCCATAGCTCCGCTCGCTTTTACAATTGCCAATGCTTTTGATAGGTATTCAAGACTTTT
Source organism: Chitinophaga pinensis (assembly GCA_945870105.1). Lineage (GTDB taxonomy): Bacteria > Bacteroidota > Bacteroidia > SXHM01 > SXHM01 > SXHM01. The sequence goes on along the minus strand of CAMBRL010000016.1, from coordinate 30,498 downwards.
TGAATAACTACCTTGCAGTTGATAAAGCAGACCAATTGATTGTAATGTTTCAGAATACTTTTCATTGTAGCCAATATTCTCCATCAACGTCAGTGACTGAAAATAATATTCCAAACTCTTGTCGAAGTTTTCCTGCAAACTAAAATATTCACCGATATTAATAAGTGAACTTACCATTCCTTTTTTATCTCCTATTTCTTCCTGAATTTTTAATGCACGAGTAGCATTCTCTAGCGCTTTTTTGTAATTACCTTCTTCTTTATAAACACCGCCAATATTGAGTAAAAGGTTAGCAATACCACTTTTGTCGCCAAGTATTTCTTTTATTTTTAAAGATTTTTCATAATACTCTAATGCCTTAATGTAATTACTTTGTTTGTAGTAAATATTTCCAACATTATTGAGTGTACTTGACTGTCCGAGGTTATCACCAATTTCCTCAAATATTTTCAATGAATTAAGATAATTCTCAATTGCCTTTTCAGAATTTCCTTTATGCAAATAGGTCATCCCGAAATTATTGAAACTATTGGCTATTCCCTTCTTGTCATTGATTTCCTTAAAAATCTGGTACGAATTTTCATAGTATTCTAAAGCCTTATCGTAACTGCCTTGGTTTTTGTATGCAAGTCCAATATTGTTGAAAGAAATTGCTATTCCGTTTTTGTCATTTATTTCCTGCCTTAGTGCAAGCGACTTGAAGTAAAACTCAAGTGATTTATCATATGCACCCTGCGATATATATATGTTGCCAATATTATTAAGCGAAAGAGCCTCACTGCTTTTATCACCAATTTCGTGGTCAATAACTAGTGCTTTCTGTAAATACTCAAGTGCTTCTTTGTACTTTCCTTGCAGGCGATAGACATTTCCAATGTTATTGTAAGCAAGAGAAATTCCTCTATTAAAATTGTTCTTTTGAGAAAGCTCTATCGACTCGTTGCTATATGCAATAGCTTTATCAGGATTAATGCGTAGGTATTGCTTTGCAAGTTCATTCAACAACTTTATCCGCACAGTGTCTTTTTCACTTTGATGCAAAGTAAGAACCTGCTCCAGGCTATCAATAGCGGGATTTTGAGCAACTGAATTTGCAGTAATCACCAACAATAAAAAACAAATAAAATTTCGTAAAGTTATTTTCATTTCTCTGTTCAAAGATAGTCTAAAGCCTTATTCCCATTACCAAAATATCATCCACCTGTTTGTAATCACCTTTCCAGTCTTCGTGCGCTGTCAATAATTTTCTTCGCTGTTCATCCATTGTCAATTCGTTGTTATTAATCAACATCTCCTTCATTTTTCCAGTCATGAATTTTTTTCCTTTTTGTCCTCCAAACTGATCGGCATAACCATCTGAGAACAAATAAATACAATCGCTTGTTTTCAACTTCAGTTTATTAGAAGTATAACGGTAGCTTGTGTCAGATGTTCCGCTGATAGAGGACTTATCACCTTCCACTTCGTTAAACTCTCCGTTGCTGATTACATACAATGGTCGCAGTGCTCCCGAAAAATTCACTTCCTTATTTTTTAGATTGATAGAACAAATTGCCACATCCATTCCTTGCTGTGTTTCAAATTCACGGGCACTTTGTTTAAATGCAAGTTTGATTCCGAGATTAAGTTCTGTAAGAATTTCAGATGGTTCTGTTACCTGCTTTTCAATAATAATCTGGTTAAGCAAATCAGTTCCTATCATACTCATAAATGCTCCGGCAACGCCATGTCCAGTGCAATCTACAGCGGCAACAAACACATAATCTCCATGACGAAATAACCAGTAAAAATCTCCTCCTACAATTTCTTTTGGACGATAGAGAATAAAATGTTCAGGAAAAACTTTATTTATTTCTTCACCACTGGGCAAAATCGCCATCTGAATATTTCGTGCATAATTTATTCCTTCTGTAATGTGGTTATTTTGCTCTTCAACAATCTCTTTTTGTTCCTGCAGTTCATGTGTACGCTCTTTTACTTTTTCTTCCAGTTCTGCTTTTTCGCGCAATAGTTTTCGTTCGCGCCATTTTACATAAATAACAGTTGACGAAATCAGGAAAGTGGCCACCAGTATGTAAAAAAGCCATGTTCTCCAGAATGGCGGAGTAATTACAAAATGTACTTCAACCGGTTGCGACCAGATTTTTTCATCGTTACAGGCTCTTACAATAAATGTGTAATCGCCCGGAGCAAGATTTGAATAATTTGCTTCGCTTATTTTTGTTTCCGGCATCCAGTCTTTGTCCGAACCTTTCAGCATCCATTGGTAAAAAACTTTGTCCGGATTTTTGTGGCTGATAGCGCTAAACGTAAAAAATAAATAGTTTTCGTTGTAAGGCAGTTTCATGTTTACCGGCAAACCGGAAACAGAATCAATGCGTTCAGAATATTTTTGTTTGTCAAACTGTTTGAAGAAAAGCAGAATATCATTCACCACTAATTCGGGCACTTTTGTATTTACTTTTTCTTCAGATTGTGTGAAGCGTGTTATGCCTTTTGCTGTTCCAAACCAAAGATGTCCATCGCTATCAAATAATGCAGCATTTGAGTTACACTCCAATGATTTAAACCCTTCGCTAAAGCCATAACTACGAGCCAGTATTTTGTTTTCTGAATCAAAACTGATTTTATTTATTCCACGCTGTGTTCCTGCCCAAAGTGTTCCGTTATTATCAAAAATTAACGAACGAACTGCATCAGAACTCAAGCCGTCTTTCTGAGTTATTCGTGTAAATTTATTTTCACGGAAAACAAGGAAACCATTCTCTTCGGTACGAAAGAAAATAGTTCCGTTTTTACTTTGTATAATTGAAAGAACGGGCGATTTGTTTTCATCAAATTTTTGAATTCGCTTACCATCATATCGGTAGATCATTCCGTCAAAACCGCCCATCCAGATTTTTTCTGAATTATCTTCCATCAGTGAAACAATATTGTTATCGGTAACATCTTCACTGATTTCAATTTTATTGAAAGCCAAACTGTCAAATTTTGCAACTCCGTTTGGAGTGGCAATCCATATTTTTCCTTTGCTGTCACAGATAATATCGTTTATGTTGTTGGAGGGCAAACCAACATCTTCTGTGTATTGAATAACTGTAGTTTTCTTGCCCTGGTCTAAAACATAAACACCTTCAAAATCAGATGTTCCGAACCAAATTCTGCCAAGCTTGTCTTCGGCAATGCAGCTGATAACGCGCTCGTTCAGCGTTTCATCAATTTCCCACTTAGAAAAATTATCACCGTTGAAAATATAAATTCCACCGCCACGATTTGCTGCAATAATTTTTCCGGTGGATGTTTTAAAAATTTCAGAAGGGCTAAAACCAGGTTCAGAAAAATGAACAAAACTGCGGTCTGCTAATTTTGTTAAACCTTTTTTTGTCCCTAACCAGAGATTGTCTTCGCTGTCAACAAATACGCAGTTGACTTTGTTATCAGGTATTCCAACCTTTTCTGTAATGTGTGAAAACGTTTTGCCATCGTATTTTGTAACTCCGTAATCCGAAGCCATCCATAAATTTCCGGATCCATCATAAGCAAAATCATTTAACTGAAAACTGAGTAAGCCTTGCTGTTGACCAATATTACTGAACTTCTTACCATCAAAAATACTGATGCCCGAAGTGGTAGATGCCACCACTTCGCCCTTGCTGTTGATGTCAAGATTTGTTATATAATTATCGGCAAGTCCATCATTGGTTTTAAAAAATACAACGCTTTTCCCGTCATACCTTCCTAAGCCGCCACCGTAGGAGCCAAACCATAAGCTGCCGTTTTTATCTTCGCAAATAGAGTAGATAAAGTTTCCGGCTGAACCATTATTTAGTTCAAGATTTTCAAATTTCCCATTCGTGAATTTTGAAACGCCTGAAAACGTTCCGAACCAAAGATTTCCTTTACTGTCTTCAAAAATTGCGCGAACATCATTGGCTGCAAGTCCGTTTGCTTCGGCATAGTGCGTAAACTTCTTGCCGTCAAAACTTGCTACTCCATTATTAGCACACGAAATCCATAAAACTCCTTTGCTGTCCTGCGTAATTGCAAGAACATTTGCAGAGGGTAAACTATCTTTTACGGTCCATGTTTTAAAGTTTTTACCGTCAAAGCGGGTAAGCCCTCCATTGCCGCCAATCCAGATATAGCCCTTTTTATCCTGATAAACTGTATTTATATGGCTTTGTTCGAGGCCGTCTTCAATTGAAAAATTGCGGAAATTATACTGCTGGGCAACAGCTCCTGAGCCTAAAAAAGCGAAAAGAAGAATGAGAAAAGATCTCATTGAAAAGTAAGAGGAAAATTGCAAGGTTTTATACAAAGCGAAATCTTTACGAAACTTTATGTATTAAGTTTCTCGTTAAAGCGTTTAGACTGATAAAAATTTAGTCGTTATGTTTTTCAAAAAAAACTACATTTACCATCGTTTTAACGATAAAAAATCATCCTATGTCAAAGATTAACATTTTAGTGGTTGAGGACGAAGCCATTGTATCTAAAGATATACAGAACAGCCTTAAAAAATTAGGCTATAACGTAGTAGCAGCTGTAGATTCAGGCGAAGCTGCCATTGTTGCCGCAGAAGAACACAAGCCCGATTTAGTGATGATGGACATCATGCTGAAAGGCGAATTAAGCGGCATTGAAGCGGCAGACCAAATCCGAAAGAAATTTGACGTTCCGGTGATTTACCTGACTGCTTATGCAGATGAAAGCACACTTGCCAAAGCAAAAGTAACCGAACCTTATGGTTACATTATTAAACCTTTCAAGGAAATTGATTTGCACACCACTATTGAAATGGCGTTGTATAAACATGGTAAAGAAAGCGAAGTGCGCAAAGAGCGTGATATGTATTCATCGATTGTGCTGGATAAAAATGCGACCGATTGCATTTTTGTGAAATCAAATTCTCGCCTGGTAAAACTGAAAACAGCCGACATCATGTATGTAGAGGCATTGAAAGATTATGTGATTATTCATGCTGTTGGAGCAAAATACACTGTTCACTCTACCATGAAAGATATGCAGTCGAGCCTGATGGATAAAGATTTCATCCGTGTTCACCGTTCATACATTGTGCGCATTGACAAAATTGCAGCCATTGACTACCCGAATCTGATTATGGAAGACGACAAAAAAATGATTCCAATTGGGGGTTCTTATAAAGATGATTTGAACAGCAGGCTGAAGTTTGTATAGCGCTGAAAGGCCGCTTACATTTATCCTGTGAAAATTCTCATTCTTCGTTTCAGTTCAATTGGTGATATTGTTCTTACATCGCCTGTTGTGCGTTGCCTCAAACAACAATTAAAGAATTCAGAAATTCATTTTCTCACCAAGAAATCTTTCGTTTCTGTAGTACAGAATAATTCAAACATTGACAAGGTTTTCAGTTTTGAAAAGGATGTAACAGAAATTCTTCCCAAACTGAAAAAAGAAAACTATGATTGGGTAATTGATTTGCATCATAATCTGCGTTCCATGCGGGTGAAACGCGCATTAGATAAACCATCCAAATCATTCAACAAACTGAACATTGAAAAATGGTTGTTAGTGAATTTGAAAATCAATCGTCTGCCTGATAAGCACATTGTTGAGCGTTACTTTGAAACCGTTGCACACCTTGGCATTAAGAACGATTTAAAAGGTTTGGATTTTTTTATTGATGCAAAAGATGAAGTTGACATTTTTTCTTTGCCAAAAGAATTTTCTACTGGTTATATTGCTTTGGTAATTGGAGCAAAACACAACACCAAAAAACTGCCAACTGAGAAAATAATTTTCATTTGCAAAAACCTAAATCGCCCGATAGTTTTGATTGGCGGAAAAGAAGATTTGGAAACCGGAGAAAAAATTACTTCACAAATCTCAACTACTTTTAATGCTTGCGGAAAATATAATCTTCAACAATCTGCTTCGTTGATTAAACAAGCAGAAAAAATAATTACACACGATACAGGCATGATGCACATTGCAGCTGCATTCCAGAAAAATATTATTTCTGTATGGGGAAATACAGTTCCTGAATTTGGAATGTATCCTTACATGCCGGGGAATGAAATAAACTCCAAAATTGTGGAAGTCAAAAATCTTTCTTGTCGTCCTTGCTCAAAAATTGGTTTTGAAAAATGTCCGAAAGGACATTTTAAGTGCATGATTGAAATTGACGAAACAGCGTTTATAACTTAATCTAAAGTTCTGTTTCCGTATTTTTTTCAAGCCTACCTTTATCTTTTAAATTAAACAGACAATCCTTTGTCATCACTGAAAAAACTTGCGGGGCAAACCGCCATCTACGGGCTTAGCAGCATAGTCGGCAGGTTTCTGAATTACCTCCTTGTTCCGCTGCACACAGGAGTTTTCAGTACTGACCAGTTTGGAATTATTACGGAGATGTATGCCTATGTTGCCTTTCTGGTGATACTGCTTACGTATGGAATGGAAACGGCTTTTTTCCGTTTCTCAACCAAGGAAAATGATAATAAGGAAAAAGTTTACTCAACCATAATTTCTTCGCTTGTTTCCAGCACGTTTTTGTTCATTGCATTGTCTGTTGTTTTCCAACATTCGGTTGCCGACTGGCTGCGCTACCCCAACAACAGTGAATACGTTGTTTGGTTTGCCATTATAGTTGGGTTAGATGCACTCTCTTCCATTCCGCTTGCGCGACTGCGACAGGAAAACAAAGCCTTTCGTTTCGCATTTGTGAACCTGAGCAATGTGTTTGTAAACATTGCACTCAACTTGTTTTTTATCGGTTACTGTTTGCCCATGCATCAGGCAGGGCACAGCAATTTTCTTATTGAAACATTTTACAATCCTGAGATTGGAGTTGGTTATGTTTTTATTGCAAATCTGGTGGCAAGCGTTTTCAAATTTCTGTTGCTGGTTCCCGAAATGCTGAAAGCCCGTTATGGTTTTGACAAAGCAATACTGAAGGAAATACTGATTTATTCCATGCCCTTGCTGATTGCTGGCTTGGCAGGAATTATCAATGAAACGCTTGACCGTATTATGCTCAAACGCATGTTGTTTGATTCGCTGGGCGAAAAAGATACGATGAGCATTATCGGTATTTATGGCGCGAATTATAAGGTTTCCATCATCATCACACTTTTCATTCAGGCGTTTCGTTATGCGGCTGAGCCATTCTTTTTTGCACAGGCAAAGGAAAAAGACCCGCACATACTGTATGCCCGCATAATGAACTATTTTGTGATTGTGTGCGCCACCATCTTTTTAGGGGTGATGCTGTACATTGATATCCTGAAATATTTTATTCCGAACAAAGCCTACTGGGTTGGACTGAATGTTATTCCCATTTTACTCCTTGCCAATGTTTTTCTCGGTATTTATTACAACCAAAGTGTGTGGTATAAACTTACCGACAAAACCCGTTATGGTGCGTTGCTTGCTATTTTCGGAGCGGCAATAACGGTTACAGTTAATTATCTTTTTATTCCTGAATATAATTACATAGCATCTGCCTGGGCAACCCTCGCTTGTTACGGAAGCATGATGGTTGCCTCCTATTTTCTGGGACAGCATTTTTATCCTGTGCCTTATAATCTGGGTAAAATCTTTGGCTACATAGTAGCTGCTGTTTCGCTTTATTTTATCAGCACAAAAATTCCGGATTATGGTGAGCTGGTTCATTACTCGGTGAACAGCCTGTTGATGCTGCTTTTCCTTGCAGGAATTTACATAGTAGAACGACCGAAAAAAGTATAATTTTGCGGGCAATTATGAAAGTAAGAATAGTAAACACCTCACAACACGAAGTTCCTGCTTATGCAACGGTGGCTTCTGCAGGCATGGATCTGAGAGCAAATCTCAGCGAGCCTGTTGTTTTAAAATCATTGGAAAGAGCATTAATTCCAACCGGTTTATTTATTGAATTGCCCGTTGGATACGAAGCACAAATTCGCCCGCGTAGCGGACTGGCTTTCAAAAAAGGAGTAACCGTATTAAATTCACCGGGCACAATTGATGCAGATTACAGAGGCGAAGTGAAAGTGCTTTTGGTTAATCTTTCCAACGAAATTTTTACCGTTGAAAACGGTGAGCGCATAGCACAAATGATAATAGCCGCACACGAAAAAGTGGAGTGGGAACAAGTGGAAACGCTTGAAGAAACCGTAAGAGGTGCAGGTGGTTTCGGGCACACAGGAGTAAAATAAATTTAAGCAGAGAATATGAAAATAATAGTACCGATGGCGGGGATGGGGAAACGGATGCGCCCGCATACATTAACAATTCCTAAGCCTTTGCTGCCTATTGCCGGCAAACCAATTGTTCAGCGTTTGGTGGAAGATATTACCAAAATTGCCAACGAAAAAGTAGATGAAATTGCTTATATCATTGGTGAAAACTTTGGTGCAGAGACTGAAAAAAATCTGAAAGATATTGCCGCAAGTCTTGGCGCAAAAGGAACAATATATTATCAGGATGAAGCCTTGGGAACTGCCCATGCTATTCTTTGCGCTGCTCCTTCACTTAACGGAAAAGTGATTGTAGCTTTTGCCGATACTTTATTCAAAGCAGACTTTGTTTTAGAATCAGAAAAAGACGGAATTATTTGGGTGCAAAAAATTGAAGACCCACGCGCTTTTGGTGTAGTAAAAGTGGATTCAAATAATGTAATTACCGACTTTATTGAAAAGCCGGAAGTTTTTGTTTCTGATTTAGCAATCATCGGTATTTATTATTTTAAAGACGGTGCTTACCTGCGCAGTGAACTGCAGTACCTGATTGATAATGACATCAAAGATAAAGGCGAATATCAGTTGACCAACGCATTGGAGAACATGAAGAAAAAAGGCACCAAATTTTCTCCCGGTGCAGTTACCGAATGGCTGGATTGCGGAAACAAAGATGCTACCGTTTACACCAACAAACGCATACTTGAATTTAACAAGAATGAAAACCTGGTTTCAGATAAAGCAGTAATTACAGACTCGGTTATTCTGCAACCTTGTTACATAGGTGAGAACGTGCAAATTTCGGGTTCGGTAGTTGGTCCTTATGCCTCTATCAGCAAGGGAAGTGTAATTAAAGACAGCATTATTAAAAACAGCATTATACAGGCATCTGCAAAAATTAAAAATTCGCATTTAGATAATTCAATGGTGGGTAATAACGTTGAGTTAAACGGAACGGCACATCAGGTAAGTATTGGCGATTTCACCACTGTGAATAATTGAACTAATTTGAATTTGCGAACTAAAATATCAGCGCTTGCATTTATCTTTCTTTTAGTAAGCGTTTCTGCTTTTGCACAAAAGAAAAATAAGAAAGGACTTTCGGAACAGGACAAAGCAAAAGCTGAAAGTATTTTTATTGATGCCACCAAAGAACGCTTGCTGGGCAACCCTGCCAACGCTGCTGAATTATTCAAAGAATGCTTAAAAATTGATGCCAAGAATGCAGCTGCAATGTATGAGTTGGGTACAATTTATTTCAACGCCCGCAAAGATGATGAGGCAATTGCGCTCATCACTGAGGCCATAAAAATTGATCCTAAAAATGAGTGGTATCGAATGTTGTTATCCGATATTTATTCTCAATTAGGCAAAAATGAAGATGCCGCAAATGTGTTGGAAACGTTGGTGAATGATTACCCTAAAAAACCTGAGTTTTTGTATGAGTGGGCAACTGAATTACTGAAAGCCGGCAAGTATGAAGATGGCATAAAAGTTTACAACCGCATTGAAGAAAATTTAGGCATTACCGAAGAGATTTCCATTCAAAAACACAGCATTTACCTGAACATGAAACAGGGTGAAAAAGCTGCCGAGGAAATAAAAAAATTGATTGCCTATTTTCCTGATAACTCCCGCTACCTGGGCATTCTAGCCGACCTCTATCTTTCGCTGAACAAAAAAGACGAAGCCTTTGCCCTCTATGAAAAAATGGAGAAACTAAATCCTTCTGACCCATTACTTCATCTTTCGTTGGCAAACTATTACCGCGAAAAAGGTGATAAAGAGAAATCATATCAGGAGTTGAAAAAAGCATTTGAAAATCCTGACCTTGATATTGACACTAAAATAAATATTCTTCTCAGTTATTATGTGCTTACCGAGGTGGACAAGACACTTACTTCGCAGGCACTGGAGCTGACAGAAATTTTAGTGGCTGTGCATCCCAAAGAAGGAAAAGCACATGCCATGCATGCTGATTTTTTATTCCGCGAAGGCAAGATGAAAGAGGCACAAGAGGCTTTTCGTAAAACCATACAATTAGACAACAGTAAATTTTTAGTGTGGAGTTCGCTTCTGCAGGTTGATTATAATTTAGGTGACTTTGATGGACTGCTGAAAGAGAGCAACGAGGCGCTGGAGCTTTTTCCAACGCAGGCAATGGTTTATCTTTTCAACGGCATTGCCAATATGCAACTTAAAAAGTACGATGATGCTATCTCCATTTTAAATTCGGGAGTTGTATATGCAAAAAAAGACAAAGAACTTTCGTCACAATTTTATTCATCGTTGGGCGATGCCTACAACTTTCAGAAAAAGTATAAAGAAAGTGATGCCGCTTATGAAAAAGCACTGGAAATTGACCCTAATAATTCAACCGTTCTGAATAATTACGCCTATTACCTTTCGCTGCGCAAAGAGAATATGGAGCGGGCCGAAGAAATGTCAAAAAAATCAAATGAACTGGAACCCAACAACGCATCGTTTGAAGATACTTATGGCTGGATAATGTATCAGCAAGGTAAATTTACAGAAGCCAAAGAGTGGATTGGAAAAGCACTTAAATCATCTGCAAAACCAAGCGGTGTAGAATACGAGCACTATGGTGATGCCCTGTGGCAATTGGGCGAAAAAGATGTCGCCAAAGAATACTGGAACAAGGCTAAAGTTGCAGGTGGTGGCTCTGATTTGTTGGAACGAAAGCTTGCTGAAGGCAAGTTAGTGGAGTAGTCCTATTAGTAGCTTCATTATATTTTAACTTTTGAAATTGTTAGTAACCTACACTATCAATTATCACCCTTTTTATCTGAATTATTTCTAAAATCCCTTGCCTGCAAGGGAAAGAAGATTTTCGACAAACGACAACTATTTTATATTTGTGGCGTTAAACGTTCGTTCAAAAATAAATACAACCTATAATTTTCATTCTATCAGGAAAGATGTATTTTTATCCTGATTTTACAATAGTTCCAACCCGAAACCAATGGAAAAACTTATACGCCCTATGAATACTATTTTGAAAAGTGCAGCCCTGCTGCTTGCGGTATTCCTCACCACCTTCACAACTAACACAGCACAAGCCCAATGTCCGTTGACCGTTTCGGCCACTATGACTCCGGTAACCTGCTTTGGCGGTAGTGACGGAACCATAACCATAACCGGAACCGGAGGAGTAGCGCCTTATGACTTTGGAGCCGTGAATTTTCCACTTGTAGTAAATTCATTTACCGGAAATTCATTGGTACACACCTTTACAGGTTTACCTGCCGGAAATTACATTTTGATATTTGAATCCGATAATAGCGGGTGTTCACCAACACAGATTTCTACCACCATAATTATTACAGAACCGGCAGCAGGAGTATCATTAGTAATGTCTTCCACTCCCGTTTCGTGCAACGGTGGAGCCAACGGAACAGCTACCGGAACACCATCGGGAGGAACAGGGCCTTATACCTATTTATGGGCGCCCGGGGGACAAACCACACAAACCGCAACAGGATTATCAGCAGGCAACTATTGCGTAACTATTACAGATGCCAATGGCTGCAGCAACAACGGATGCGTTGATGTAACAGAACCTGCCGGAATGAGCCAGAGTTCAGTCGTTACCAATGTTTTGTGTTTCGGACAACTTAATGGTTCAATAGACTTAACAGTAAGTGGAGGAACAGCGCCCTATACTTACCTTTGGTCAAACGGTGCAACCACACAGGATATAAGCGGACTTGCAGCAGGAAGCTACTCAGTAGTTATTACCGATGCAAACACGTGTACACTCAATTCAGGCACCATTACCGTTTCACAACCAACAATTCTTATCAGTTCCGAAACACACGTGAATGTAAACTGTTCCGGCTCAAACACCGGCTCCATTGATATAACTGTTTCAGGTGGTACATCGCCCTATACCTACCTTTGGAACACTGCACAAACCACTCAGGATTTATCAGGCTTGGCTCCCGGTTTTTATTCGGTAAACATTACCGATGCCAACGGTTGTACTTCTACACGAAGCGCAACCATTACACAATTATCTAACCTCAGCGTTTCATCACTTATTACTGATGCAACATGTGGCGCAAGTGACGGAGCAGTAAATTTAACTGTTGCGGGCGGTTCAGGAAATTATACCTATTTATGGTCACCTGGCGGAGCAACAACAGAAGACATCAGCGGTCTTAATGCCGCTGTTTATACTGTTACTGTTACCGATGTAACATTGGGTTGCACGCAAACATTGGCAAATAATGTTCAGAACTCAGGCAATCCTAATATTACAGGAACAGTTACTGACGCTTCAAACTGTAATGCTACCAACGGTGCAATAGATGTAACCGTTACAGGCGGTTCAGGCAGCTATTCTTATTTATGGGCGCCCAGCGGACAAATTACACAAGATCGTATCAATCTTGCAGTAGGCAGCTATACCGTTACAGTTACTGATAATACTACAGGTTGTATAGCCATAGCAACATTTGCTGTATCCTATAATAATGCAATGACACTTTCCGGTGCGGTAACCAACTCTAATTGCAGCAGCAACAGCGGTGCAGTGGATTTAACCGTAACAGGTGGAACTGGTCCTTTAACTTATTTATGGAGCAACGGATTAACAACACAAGACATAAGCAGCATTGGTGCCGGAATATATTCAGTTACCGTTACAGATGCTAATGGTTGCACAGCTAACAGTGTATTTCCCGTAAGCGGTTCAAATGGCATTACAGTTACCTCAGTTGAAACGGATATAACGTGCGCAGGTGCCGGCAACGGAAGCGTTAACCTTACTGTTTCAGGTGGTTCAGGAAGTTATACCTATTCATGGTCAAACGGAGCAACAACACAGGATATCAGCAGTCTTTCACCGGGAACTTATACCGTTTCAGTTACAGATGCAGTAAGTCTTTGTTCTTCTTTCCTATCATTTACCATTACACAACCTTCCGGATATAGTGGATTTGTAGATATTATTCATGTAACCTGCAATGGCGGAAGCAACGGAAGCATAGACCTTACAATCGGTGGAGCAACTCCTCCTTATACCTATTTATGGTTACCCGGTGGACAAACCACACAAGACCTGACCGGACTAGGCATTGGAACTTATTCTTTAACCATTACAGATGCTAACGGTTGCACAGCGGGCGCAGGGTTTACAATTACACAACCTGCTGCAATAGCTTTAACCGAAACACATGTAAATGTAAGCTGTGCAAGTGGAGCCAATGGTTCTGTTAACCTCAGCGTATCAGGCGGAACTGCACCTTATACTTACGGATGGAGCAACGGAGCAACAACACAAGACATCAGCGGTCTTTCAGCAGGATTTTACAATGTTACCGTTACAGATGCCAACGGTTGCACATCCAGCCTAAATGTTACCATCACTGAAGTTTCAAACCTTACCATTAATATAGTAAGTGTTGTAAACTCACAATGTAATGCAAACACGGGATCAATAGATATAACCATTACAGGTGGTTCAGGAAACTATACGTATTCATGGACACCCGGCTCATTAACCACACAGGATTTAACAGGTCTTGCTCCGGGAATTTATACTGTAACCGTTACGGATATTACCTTGGGTTGCGTTCAATCAACAGCTATCAATGTATCAGAAACAGGCGCACCAAACGTTTCAGGAGTTGTAACTCCGGCTACTGATTGTGCTGCTACCAACGGTGCAATTGATGTTACTGTTTCAGGTGGTTCAGGAAACTACTCTTATTTATGGTCACCAAGCGGACAAACAACACAAGACCGCACAGCACTTGCTCCCGGATCATATACTGTAACCGTAACGGATGTTACAACAGGATGCTCAGGCATCACCAGCTTTACTGTTACAGCGGGAAGTGGTATTTCACTTACAGCAAGTATTGCAAACTCAAGCTGCAGCACCAGCACAGGCGCAGTTGATTTAAGTGTAAGCGGTGGAACTGCACCTTATACTTACTTATGGACAAACGGAGCAACAACACAAGACATCAGCGGATTGCCCGGTGCTATATACGGAGTAACTGTTACCGATGCAAACGGTTGCACATCAAGTTCATTCTTTTCAGTAAGCGAAACCTCAGCATTTACACTTTCATTTGCAATCACTAATATTAATTGTGCAGGCGGAATTAATGGTGCTATTAACCTTACCGTTTCAGGTGGTTCAGGAAACTATACCTATATATGGAGCAACGGAGCAACTACTCAGGATTTATCTGCTATTCCTGCAGGCTCCTATTCAGTAAGTGTTACGGACGTAACTACAGGTTGCACTTCATTTGCAATTTATACTGTTACCGAACCAACAACCATTACACTTTCTGCCAACGTAACCAACATTCCATGTAACGGAAGCGGAACAGGTTCTATTGATCTGACAGTAAGTGGAGGAACTCCTATCTATACTTATTCATGGTCTAACGGAGCAACAACTCAAGACCTCAGCGGACTTGCAATAGGAACTTACATCCTTACTTTCTCTGATGCTAATGGCTGCGGTGGAGTATATTCTTACACCGTTTCTCAGCCAACTTCAATCACTATTACCGAAACACATGCAAACGTAAGTTGCAACGGACTTAACGATGGAAGCATAGACATCACCGTTTCTGGTGGAACTGCTCCTTATGCTTATCTATGGGCACCAAGCGGCCAAACTACAGAAGACCGCACCTCTCTTGCACCTAATACCTATACTGTAACAGTTACAGACATCAACGGATGTAATTCAAACTTATCGGTTACTATTACGCAACCTGCTGTTCTTTCTGCATCAGAAACACATACGAATATCAACTGTTTCGGAGCAAACAACGGAGCTATTGATGTAACAGTAAGCGGTGGCACAGGTCCTTTCACATATTTATGGACACCAAGCGGACAAACCACACAAGACCGCACAGGTCTTGCTCCGGGCACCTATTCAGTTGCTATTATCGATGCAAACGGTTGTACAACTGCAGTAAATAATGTTGTAATCACCCAACCACTTTCAGCACTTTCAGTAAATATTTCGTCAAGCAGTAACGTAAGTTGTTTCGGATTGTGTAATGGTTCAGCAACAGTTAGCGCAAGCGGTGGAAGCGGTGGCTATACTTACCTATGGACACCGGGTGGACAAACAACACAAACTGCAACAGGTTTGTGTCCTAATATTTACAACGTTGCTGTAACCGATGCAAGCGGTTGCACAGCTTCAGCAACGGTAACTATTATTGAACCGGGTGACCTGGTTGCTTCTGCAACCGGAACCGATGCAAGCTGCAACGGAGTTTGTGACGGAACTGCAATAGCTACACAAGTAGGTGGAACAAGTCCGTTTACTTATTTCTGGCTGCCTTCAGGACCTGCAACCAATACCATTAATAACCTTTGTGCCGGAACCTTTCAGATTGTGGTGACCGACTTTAACGGTTGTGACGATACTGCTTCGGTTACAATCAACGAGCCTGCTCCTATTACTTATACTTCAAGTGCTACTCCTGTTCTTTGTAACGGTCAGTGTAACGGAACTGCCACAGTTACCCCAAGCGGAGGGTTTGTTCCTTACACCTATCTGTGGAGTGACGGACAAACAACACAAACTGCTATCAATCTTTGCTTGGGTATTATGACCTGCACTATTACGGATGCAAACGGTTGCGAAACAATTGCAGCAGTTGCTGTTCCAAGTAACTCGGCTATTGTAATCGATGTTACTTCAAGCGAACCAACCTGCAACGGAAGTTGTGATGGCTTCATAAACACAAGCATTTCAGGTGGGTCAGCACCATACATTTACTTATGGACACCGGGTGGTGAAACCACCAACTCCATCAACAACCTTTGTGCAGGCACCTACACCATTACTGTTACCGATGCAAACGGTTGCCAGCAAGTAGCTGTAATCATCCTTGCTGAACCTACACCAATTGTAATTACACCAACTACAACACCTGCAAGTTGCAATGGCGTTTGTGATGCTTCGGCAAGTATTTCGGTTTCGGGCGGAACTCCTGGTTATACTTACTTATGGTCTCCGGGCGGTGAAACAACAACTTCATTAAGCAATATCTGCGCAGGCTTCTATACAGTTACTGTTACAGATGGCAATGGTTGTACTCAAACAGCAAACGTTAACGTTTCTGAGCCAACTGCTATTTCACTAACAACCAACGTTACCGATATTTCGTGCAACGGAAACACAGACGGCTCAGTTGACCTGACTGTTTCAGGCGGAACTCCGGGTTACACTTACCTGTGGGATAACGGGCAAACTACTCAGGATTTGAGCAATCTTATTCCGGGAACATACTCAGTAACTGTTACCGATGCTAATGGTTGTACAGCTACCACCTCAGTAACTATCGTTGAGCCGGGAATAGTAGATATGACTTACACTTCAACTCCTGCTACTTGCGGACAGTGTGATGGAACAGCTACTTTATCAGTTATCGGTGGAACTGCACCTTACACTTACTTATGGGGAACAGGCGCTACTACTGCAACAGCAACTAACCTGTGCGCAGGTGTTTATCCTGTTTTTGTTACGGATGCTAACGGTTGCACAGGAAGCTTTGCAGTTGCTATCAGCAACACTGGCGGACCAACTTCAGTTACAGTTACAACAACCGATGCAAGTTGCTTTGGTTCATGTGATGGTTCTGCTACGGTTACAGGGGTAACAGGAGGAATTGCACCTTACGATTACCTGTGGGTACCGGGAGGAGCAACTACTACTTCAGTTTCAGGATTATGCGCAGGAACTTATTTTGTGCAGGTTTCCGATACCAACAACTGTACGCTTACAGAAACAGTTACTATTGCTGAGCCTTTACAAATTCAGGCAAACGAAGTCGTTGTTACTGCTGATTGCGGAGTTTGCAATGGAAGCATAACACTTGCTCCTTCATCCGGACAAGCACCTTACACCTTCTTGTGGGGTGGTGGCGAAACAACAAATTCAATAACCGGACTTTGTGCCGGAGTTTACACGGTTGACATTACAGATGCCAACGGTTGCGTTGAATCACTGGCATTCCCTGTAAACAATGTTCCTAATTCAAGCATTTCAGTTTCATCAACACCTGCAACATGCAGCGGAAGTTGTGATGGTACAGCTACTGTTACTGTAACGCTTGGCACTGCTCCTTTCACTTACTTGTGGAGCGATGGACAAACCACTGATACTGCTACTAATCTTTGTGCGGGAGTTTATACCGTTCAGGTTACCGATGCTTCAAGTTGCATTGCAACGGATATAGTGATTGTGAATGAGCCTTCATTGTTAGCGCTTAGCCTTCCCGTTGTTTCTAACATAACCTGCAACGGAGCATGCGATGGCACAACTACTATCATTCCTTCAGGCGGAGTGTTACCATATTCTTACCTGTGGAACGATGGACAAACTACTGCAACTGCAGTAACACTTTGCCCCGGAACGTATAGTGTAGTTGTTACCGATGCTAACGGTTGCACTTCTACATGGACTGACATTCCGGTTACAGAACCTACACCTATTGTTTTGTCAACTTCATGGACAGATGCTTTGTGCTTCAGCGTTTGCGATGGAACGGCAACTGTTACCGCAACAGGCGGTACAGGTGCTTACACCTATTTATGGACTCCCGGTAACCAAACCGATGCAACGGCAGACAGTCTTTGCGCTGGAACATACATTGTTCAGGTTACGGATGCCAACGGATGCGTTCAGGGAACTTCAGTATTAATTGGTGAGCCTACCGAAATCACACTTACAACAGACATGCTGCCTGCAAGTTGCAACGGTGTTTGCGATGCTTCGGCTTGGGTAGTTGCTACAGGTGGTACTCCTTCGTTAGTTACAGGATACACCTATTCATGGAATCCAACTTCTCAAATTGGTGATACTGCTACTGCATTGTGTGCAGGTATTTATACCGTTACCGTTACCGACTCTCTTGGTTGTGTACAAACAGCTACAATAAACGTTGCTGAACCTGCACCTGTTACCATGACATTTGCAGTGAATAACGTTACCTGCTTTGGTTTCTGCAATGCTGATGTAACTGCAACCCCTTCAGGTGGAACTGCACCTTACACATATCAGTGGCTGAACACTACAGGATTGGAAACAATAGACTTTGTTGATAGCCTTTGCCCTGGTGAATACTACTTATTAGTAACCGATGCTAATGGTTGCACAGGTCAGGATACAGTAATTGTAACAGAACCAACTTTACTTGTATTTGATGCTACAGTAATTAATAATGTAAGCTGCGGTGGACTATGCGATGGTTCTGCTACTGCAACAGCAAACGGTGGAACACCGGCATACTCTTACTTGTGGTCTCCATCAGGTCAAACTACCGAAACTGCAATTAATCTGTGTGCAGGAACCTACACGGTAACCGTTACAGATGCCAACGGTTGCGACACAACACAAACCATTGTAATCACTGAGCCTCCTATCCTTACACTTTACCCGACTACAACCAATGCAAGTTGCGGTGGTGTGTGTGACGGAACTGCAACTGCTCACGTTGGTGGCGGAACACTTCCTTACCAATATGCTTGGAGTGACGGACAAACGGACAGCACTGCTGTAGCTCTTTGTGCCGGAAATTATTCAGTGCTTGTAACCGATGGAAACGGTTGTACCATTTCTGTTAACGTTATCATTCTTGAACCACCAATCCTAACTTCTTCTATAACTGATTTCAGTGAAATACTTTGCGCTGGAAATTGCGATGCGTATGCAACAGTTAGCGTATTGGGTGGTGTTCCTCCATACTCTTATCTGTGGAATAACGGACAAACCGATAGCACCGCAATTAATCTTTGTATCGGAACCTATAGTGTTGTTATTACCGATGCAATCGGTTGTAATACCACTGCCACAGTTATCATCAGCGACCAGAATGCGTTGGCAACTGCAATTCCGTTGTTCAACAACGTAAGTTGCTTTGGCCAGTGCGATGGAACTGCAACTGCAATTGCAACAGGCGGTGTTGAGCCTTACAGCTTTGTATGGAGTGACGGACAAACCTCTGCAATGGCAACTAATCTTTGCCCGGGCACTTATACAGTAACCGTAACCGATGCTGCAAACTGCGTTTCAATTTCAACAATCACTATTACCGAACCTACATTGCTTACTGCAGCTGCAACAGGTGTAGATGCAAGCTGCGGAGGTAATTGCGATGGTACAGCTACCGTAACACCTGCCGGTGGAACTCCTGTATACTCTTACCTCTGGGTTCCCGGTGGACAAACAACAGCAATAGCTACCGGACTTTGTGCAGGCACTTACACAGTAACTGTAACCGATGCGAATGGTTGTGATACCACAGCAACTGTTACCATCAGCGAGCCTCCGATTATTGTAGTCTCTGCTTCTGTAACTGCACCTACATGCACTAATACTGACAACGGAGCAATTGACCTTTCTGTATCAGGCGGTGTTCCGGGATATACCTACGATTGGGATAACGGAGCAACTACCGAAGACCTGACCAACCTGCTTCCCGGAGTTTATACCGTAACAGTAACCGACAACACAGGTTGCTCTAAAACACTCATTGTAACAGTGGTTGAGCAGATAGTAATTGATGCAAACGCAGGACCCGATATTACAATTTGTATTGGTGATCAGGTTCAGTTGCAGGCAACAGGCGGAAGCGGTTATCTGTGGCCTCCTGCTTCAGGATTAAACTACAACAACATCGACAATCCGGTTGCAACCATCACTACTACTACAACCTATATTGTTCAGGTTACCAACTTCAGTTGCATGGATTATGACACAGTAACTGTTACCGTTAACCCTCTTCCTGTAATTGATGCTGGTGCTGGTGCTGAAATTCTTTCAGGAACTACGGTGCAATTAGAAGCTGCCGGTGCTGGAACCAACGGAACGTATTCATGGTCGCCAAGCGATGGGTTGGATAATGCAAACATCTACAACCCGATTGCATCACCAACAATAACAACTATCTACTTCGTAACGGGAACAGATGAAAACGGATGCTCTGCAACCGATTCATTAACCATTGAAGTATCTCCCGGAATTGTTTTCCCTGATGGTATAACACCAAATGATGACGGTATTAATGATACCTGGATTATTGACTTTATCAATAACTTCCCTGAAGCAGTGGTAATGGTTTACAACCGTTGGGGACAAGAGCTCTTCTATTCTGAAGGCTACGGAACAGCTTGGGACGGAAGATACAATGGCAAAGACCTGCCTGTAGGAACGTACTATTATGTGATTGACCTGCACAACGGAAAAGAACCTTATACCGGACCTATAACAATAGCGAGATAAAAAAAATTAACCACTAAGTGCACTTAGAATTACTTGGTGAGCTCAGTGCTCTTAGTGGTAAAAAAATAATAGTGGTAAAAAATAAAAATCCAGAACTATGAAAAAGCTATACACCCTTCTTACATTAATTGTTTGCACTGTTTCAGGCCTTAAAGCCCAGCAAGTGCCACAGTATGCACAATACATGCTGAACAATTATATCCTTAACCCTGCCGTATCAGGCACCGAGGATTTCTACGAAGTAAAATCGAACAACCGCTACCAGTGGGTAGGTGTTACCGATGCTCCCCGCACGTATGTGCTGAGTGTACACGGTCCGCACCGTAAACACAACATGGGATTTGGAGGCGCAGTGTACAGCGATGTTACTGGGCCTACAAGCCGCACAGGTGCATACCTTTCGTATGCGTATCATGTAAAGCTTTCACAAAAACTGAAACTCTCTTTCGGTCTTGGATTTGGTGTAATGCAGTTTAAAATCGATGGCTCAAAAGTTACCTTGAAAGAAGGTAACGACCCGGCAATGAGCAACGGAGTAATGAGTGTTATTTCTCCGGATGCAACCTTCGGAATTCAGCTCTACACAAAAAAGTTTTATTTCGGAGTTTCAATGCCGCAACTGATTGGCAACAAGTTGAAATTCTTTGACAATGTATCCGATGCACAAAGCCGCCTTGCCCGCCACCTGCTCGTCATGGGTGGTTATACCTTTAACCTGGGCGACAACTGGACCGTGCAACCTTCCTTCCTTTTAAAATATGTTAGCCCGGTTCCTATGCAGATTGACCTTGGTCTTAAAATCGGTTACCGCGATGTGGTTTGGGCAGGAAGTGCTTTCCGAATCAAAGATGCCGTTTCAGTAATGGCAGGTTTCAACATCGGCAAAAACATTATTCTCGGTTATGCTTACGACTTCCCGATGTCAAGCCTCAAAAACTACAGCAGCGGAAGCCACGAAGTAATGATAGGCGCACGCTTTGCAAAAATCCGCCACAACGATGATGTTCCGGCTGAAAACCCAGTGGAAACTCCAACAAGCAAAGAAAAATAAATCAAACTTATTATATTTAAAAACAGCCCCGCCCAAAATGCGGGGCTGTTTTTTTAAATACTTTTGCACCCAAATACCACAAATGCCCGCTCCAAAAGATCTTTACTGCAACAGCCTCACCTCCTACTCACGCTATCAAACCCGTACAGTAAAAGTGGGCAACGTATTAATAGGTGGCGGCAACCCCATTGTGGTGCAAAGCATGACCACCACCGATACCATGGACACCCTCAAAACGGTGGAGCAAAGCATCCGCATGATTGAAGCAGGGTGTCAGCTCGTGCGTATCACAGCACCCAGCATTAAAGAAGCCGAAAACCTCCTCAACATAAAAAACGAATTGCGCAAGCGCGGCTACACTGCCCCGCTGGTTGCCGATATACATTTTACCCCCAATGCAGCCGAAGTTGCCGCACGCATAGTAGAAAAAGTGCGTGTAAACCCGGGCAACTATGCCGACCGCAAAAAGTTTGAAAATATAGAGTACACCGACCTGAGCTACGAAGCCGAGCTTGAACGCATCCGCGAACGCTTTACCCCTTTGGTAAAAATCTGCAAGGAACATGGCACTGCTATGCGCATCGGCACCAATC
Source organism: Chitinophaga pinensis (assembly GCA_945870105.1). GTDB lineage: Bacteria > Bacteroidota > Bacteroidia > SXHM01 > SXHM01 > SXHM01. The sequence continues at coordinate 8,361 of CAMBRL010000016.1, read as the reverse complement.
ACGGTTCTCTCAGTGATAGAATAATGAGCCGCTATGGCGATACCCCGTTGGGCATGGTTGAATCCGCATTGGAGTTTGTCCGCATCTGCCAAGAAAATGATTTCCGTGAAATTGTTCTTTCCATGAAAGCCAGCAACACCTTAATAATGGTGCAGGCCTACCGCTTACTCATTAAAAAGATGCACGAAGAAGGAATGAATTATCCCTTGCATCTTGGCGTTACTGAAGCAGGTGAAGGAGAAGACGGCCGCATAAAATCAGCAGTAGGTATAGGAACATTGTTAGAAGACGGCATTGGCGATACCGTGCGCGTTTCCTTAACAGAAGACCCCGAGTTTGAAATACCCGTTGCAAAAGCATTGGTAGAACGCTACAATACAAGAACAGAAAAGCAAACTCCAATTCCGGCAATTGAAAGCTACCTTGTAAATCCTTACGAACACAACAGAAGAAACACCCGCGAAGTCCAGAACATAGGAGGACATAAAGTGCCCGTAGTTATTGCTTCATTGAATAATAAATCAGAAATCAGCGCAGCAAACTTTTTCAGCCTCGGTTATAATTATTCTGCAACACTTGATAAATGGAATATTGCAGATCAGGCCTGTGATTACATCTATACAGGAAACACACCCGTTAATTTCAAAACGCCCGGAACACTTGGAATTATTTATGATTACACTGCCTGGAATGCTCACAAAACAGAAGAAAGAAGATACCCTCTGCTTACAAATGAAGAATACCTTTCTGCAAAAGAAAAATCTTCTGTTCTCAATTTCATTTCAACAACTTTAACTCAGCTTTCGCCATCCTTTATTGAAAAACTAAAAGCAGACACAACTGCTGTCCTTATTATAACAACTGCTAATGAACACGGCATGGCTGAACAACGCAGCATGTTTGCAAGCTTGATGAATAATTCTTGCCAAACCCCTGTCATCATAAAAAGAACCTATCAAGGCATGGATGAAAACCGCTTTCAGCTCCATGCCTCCACCGATACAGGCGCATTATTGATTGATGGCTTAGGGGATGGAATACTAATAGAAGTTGGAGGAATTGCTCCCAAAACAATCAACGCAACCGCCTTCGGAATTTTGCAGGCAGCACGCACCCGCATCTCAAAAACAGAATACATCTCTTGTCCTTCGTGCGGCAGAACATTATTTGATTTACAGGAAACAACTGCAAAGATTCGCAACCGCACAAGTCATCTTAAGGGAATAAAAATCGGCATCATGGGCTGCATCGTAAACGGTCCGGGCGAAATGGCAGATGCTGATTACGGTTACGTTGGAACAGGTGTCGGAAAAATAACACTCTACAAAGGCAAAGAAGTTGTAAAAAGAAATGTTGCTTCCGAAAATGCGTTAGACGAACTGATAGACCTCATCCGCCAGCATGGCGACTGGGTAGAAGCAGAACCTGTTGGACAGGAATAATAAAATCAGGCTTCTTTTCTTGACATTCCCTGACTTAAAAAGTCAGCGAAAAAGAGTCCGATAAAAACTCCATACAACACAACTGAGAAAAGATCAGAACCAATTTCAAAGTTGCCAGAAATAGCTGAGTAACCTAAACCGCCTACTCCACCAAAAAGGCATCCTAAAAACATTAACAGAGACCGAAGTTTCATAATAATTGATTTTAAGGGTTAATAACTGATGCGTTAAATTCACCCTAAAATTAATGAAAAATTAATTTTAAATCAAAATTAAAGTAACAGAGTTGTAAACATATTACTGTTAATTCCCTTTGACTACTCTTCTTTTTTACCCTCTTTTCCCATTGAATCTTTCGGCATATTTTTATCTCGCTTCTTGCCTTTATACCACAAAACTTTAGGCTCAAACAAATCGGGCTGGTATTCACGCTGAACAAACTGCTTTTGCTTTGAGCGTGAAGCAAAGGGACTTTCTTCAGCGCGGTTATAACTTGCCCGTTGTCTTTGGTTCTTACTGGAAGAACTAAAGAAATCTTTGCTTTGTTTATTGCTTCCGGAACGACTTGCAAGTAAAAAATAATCCTGACTGCCTGCCCTGTTTTGCTTGCGGTAAGGCGATGAAAAATGGTCGGCTTCTTTTTGAGCTCTTGTCTTCTTAGGCTTTAAGGCAAAGGCATCCATATCGCGGTATTTATTTTTACTGCTGGAAAATGTTCCGAAAAAATTGCGCTCGGTGTCAGCGCTTCTTTTCTTGGAGCTTGTGGCAAAATAATTTTTCATGGTTGCATTATTGCGGTAACTATTTGTCCGCATTGCAAAGAATTCTTTTTCACGGTAATTGCTGCTTTTCTTTTCCTTGAAAGCAAACCACTTATTTACATCGCGCTGACTTATTTTGGGCTTGGTAATAAACGTGGAAGGACAACCCGAAGGTCGGCTGCAAGCAGCAAAAACAGTTGCCGCTACTATCAAAAACAAAAGTGTTTTAAAAATTTTCATCCTTGCAAATAGTGTAGTTTTGCCTCCCAATTCATACAAATATACATGGAAGCCCCGAAAGAACTGTTTCAAAACATAATTGAAGAATTTATACCCTTTCACAAGGTAATTGGTTTTAAACTGATTGATGTCCGCGAAAATTTTGTTTCGCTCCTTATTCCATATAAACCCGAATTGATTGGCGACCCGCGCAGACGCAGTATTCACGGAGGTGTTATTGCCACAGCCATGGATGCCGTTGGCGGTGCGGCAGGAATTACCACCTTAAAACATTATGACGACAAACTTTCTACCATTGATTTGAGAGTTGATTACCTCTCACCCGGATTAGCAAAAGATCTGATTTGTGAAGGCACCATTGTAAAAAGCGGGAACAAAGTAATTTTCACCAGAATGATTGCTTATCACGACAGTCCTGAAAATATTATTGCAGAAGGACGCGGTGTTTACAGTGTTTCGCGTGTAAGCCACACCAAGGGTTAACCATTTGAACGGATAGCTTCCACTGGGTCAAGGCGTGATGCAATCCATGCCGGAACAATACCCGAAACCAATCCTATTCCTGCAGAAATACCCAAACCAAGAAAAACATTTTTCAGCGACAACGCAATGTCTAAGTCTAGAATATTGCTTCCCGCAAGGCTGAGAAAAAAAACAATCAGCAGACCTGCAGCCCCTCCAATGATGCAAAGAAAAACTGCTTCAAAAAGAAATTGTAGAAGAATAAAATAATTCTTTGCTCCAAGAGATTTTTGTATTCCAATAATATGTGTGCGTTCTTTTACCGAAACAAACATGATGTTGGCAATTCCAAAGCCTCCCACAAGAATAGAAAATAAGCCAATCAACCAACCGGCACCATTAATTACTGTAAACAATCCTTCCATGCTGTTGCTTAACAAACTGGTTTCGTTCAACGCAAAATTATCATCAGCCAACGGCTTTTGTTTCCTCACGGAGCGCATGATTCCTCGCAGTTCATCTTTCAATTCTTCATTGCTAACACCCTCTTTTCCTTTCACCTGAATCATCGGGTTGAAACGCTCTTTTCTAAGGTCAACCAAACTACGGGCGTACACTGCCGGGATCACCACCTGATTATCTGTTGAATTGCCAAAAAGGCTTTCACCCTCTTTGTCAAACACACCAATCACATCAATCTTTCTGCCCATTGTTTTTATAGTTTTTCCAATAGGGTTTGCTTCACCAAAAAGCCCTTCAGCCACCTGACTTCCGATAATGGCAACATTTCTTCCTCCTGCAGATTCAAAAGGGGTAAAGTATCTACCTTCCATTAACTCAAAGGTTTTTATTTTTTGCCAGTCGTGCGACACACATACAATACTCACATTTTCAAGATTGCTGCTGCCGTATTCCACTGTTTTCTGCATGTATGCCATGAAAGCCAGAGCCTCCGCATTTTTACTCCGCTCCTGAACTTCGTGCAATTCTTTAAGATTGGGAACAGGACGCTGCCAGTATTTCCACCAGGGATAACCCTGCCCGAAAGTCCATGGCCATTTCTGAATAAAAATTACATCATCCCCAAGCGATTCAACACTACCGCGAACTTGTTTTTCCATTGAGTCAACCATAGTAAAAACCGAAATGATAGCCAGAATACCAATGGTAATTCCAAGCAGTGAAAGAACAGTGCGCAGTTTATTCACCACCAATGCGCCTACTGCCATTGCAATACTCTCATTCACTAACTTCAGGTAAAGCCTCAAAACAGGTTTGTTTAAAACTTGAAAATAATTTTTAAAAAATCGTTTACAAATGTAGGTTTTAAATGTAGAATTATATCTACTTTTGATACGCCTGAAAAACGGCATTTCCCCGGATTTTCTTTTGATAATTGATTAAATGAGCGACTTGAAAAAAATTAAGAATGCCTTGATTTCTGTATACTACAAGGATAATCTTGAACCTATAATTTTAAAACTGCGTGAGCTTGGCGTGAATATTTATTCAACAGGTGGAACACAAAAATTTATTGAAGACCTTGGTGAAACGGTGATTCCGGTTGAACAACTTACCTCCTACCCTTCCATTTTAGGCGGAAGAGTAAAAACGTTGCACCCGAAAATTTTTGGCGGTATACTTGGCAGACGTGAGTTACAATCTGATGTATTACAACTTGAAGAATACGAAATTCCTGAGATTGATTTAGTGATTGTTGACCTGTATCCGTTTGAAGCAACGGTTGTTTCAGGGGCTCCCGAACAAGACATTATTGAAAAAATCGACATTGGTGGTATCTCACTTATCCGCGCTGCTGCTAAGAATTTTAAAGATGTGTTGATTGTTTCTTCACGTGATGAATATCCCGCATTACTTGAATTACTGAACGAAAAAAACGGTTCAACAACATTGGAAGAACGCAAGCAACATGCGTTGAATGCATTTCATATTTCATCCAATTACGACAGCGCAATTTTCAATTATTTCAATCAGGGCAAGAAGAATATTTTCAAGCAAAGCATAGCGCAGGCACAAGTACTGAGATACGGTGAAAACCCTCATCAACAAGGCATTTTTTATGGAAAGATGGAAGAGCTGTTTGATAAATTGCACGGCAAAGAATTATCTTACAACAACCTGTTGGATGTTGATGCAGCTGTTGCTTTGATTGCAGAATTTACAGAACCAACTTTCGCCATTTTAAAACACAATAACGCCTGCGGAATTGCAAGTAGAACTAATTTAACAGATGCATGGAAAGCTGCACTTGCAGCTGATCCTGTTTCAGCATTTGGTGGCATTCTCATCACCAATCGTGAAGTTGATGAAGCAACAGCAACGGAAATCAATAACTTGTTTTTTGAGGTGATTATTGCGCCTGCTTATTCCGCTGCTGCACTTGAAATACTGAAACTGAAAAAGAACAGAGTTATTTTAGTTCAAAAGCAAGTTGAGTTTTCCAAGAAACAATTCCGCACCTTGCTGAATGGAGTGATTGAACAGGATAAAGATTTGAAAACAGAAACCACTGCCGATATGAAAACGGCAACTCTGAAAGCTCCAACTGCAAATGAATTGACCGATATGGAATTTGCCAACAAAATTGTGAAGCATACAAAAAGCAACACCATCGTTCTGGCGAAAAACAAACAACTTTTAGCAAGTGGAGTTGGACAAACTTCACGAGTAGATGCATTGAGACAAGCTATTGCAAAAGCAACATCATTTGGTTTTGACCTCAACGGGTCGGTAATGGGCTCTGATGCATTTTTTCCTTTCCCTGATTGTGTGGAGATTGCACACAATGCAGGAGTTACAGCAGTGCTGCAACCCGGAGGATCAGTAAAAGATCAGGAATCAATTGAATATTGCAACAACAACGAGATGGCAATGGTAATGACAGGAACAAGACATTTTAAACACTAAAATATTTCAACTAAAATTCATGGGACTTTTTAATTTTTTAACACAGGAAATTGCAATTGACCTTGGCACAGCCAATACGCTGATTATCCACAACGATAAAGTAGTGGTGGATGAACCTTCTATTGTTGCGATAGACAGGCGCACCGAAAAGGTGATGGCTGTTGGTAAAAAAGCGATGCAGATGCATGGCAAAACACACGAAAACATTAAAACTATTCGTCCGCTGCGCGATGGTGTGATAGCAGATTTCCAAGCTGCAGAACACATGATTCGCGAAATGATAAAAATGGTAAATCAGGGGAAAGGCTCACTGTTTCAGCCTTCATTGAAAATGGTTATTTGCATTCCGTCAGGTATTACCGAGGTTGAGAAACGTGCGGTTCGCGACTCGGCTGAACATGCTGGCGGGAAAGAAGTTTACTTAATTCAGGAGCCGATGGCTGCTGCAATCGGTATCGGTATTGATGTGGAAGAGCCGATGGGAAATATGATTATTGACATCGGTGGAGGAACGAGTGAAATTGCGGTTATTGCTTTGGGCGGTATTGTTTGCGACCGCTCTATCCGCACGGCAGGTGATGATTTAACGGCTGATATTGAAGATTATATCCGCAGACAACACAATGTTTTAATAGGTGAACGCACCGCAGAAAAAATAAAAATTGAAGTGGGTTCTGCATTGGTGGAATTGGAAAATCCTCCACCTGATTTAGCTGTTCACGGAAGAGATTTAATGACGGGAAAACCAAAAGAAGTAAAAATTACCTACCAGGAAATCGCGCAAGCATTAGATAAATCCCTCATCAAAATTGAGACTGCGGTAATGAACGCGTTGGAGATGACTCCTCCTGAACTTTCGGCTGATATTTACAGAACAGGTCTTTACCTTGCAGGTGGCGGTGCATTGTTACGCGGATTGGATTTGCGTATTTCACGCAAAACAGGCTTGCCTGTTCATATTGCCGAAGACCCGTTGCGCGCAGTTGCCCGCGGCACCGGCATTGCGCTGAAAAATATTGACAAGTTCCCATTCCTCATGAGATAATTTGCTAATCCGCCTCAGGCGGATGCGAAAAAATGAAAAACATATTTGTATTCATCTGGCGAAATCATTTTGTTTTTCTGTTTCTGCTTTTACAGAGTTTTGCGGTTTACCTGCTGATACAAAACAATAATTATCAACGCGCGGGTTTTATCAATTCAGCAAATACGGTCAGCGGAAACTTCCTGAATATTTACAGCAACATCACCGAATACTTCTCGCTGAAAAAGGCGAACGAAATTCTTGCTGCTGAAAATGCGGAACTGAAAAAACATCATCCTAATTCATATTTCAGATACGATGTTCAGGTATTCAGTATCAACGATACCGTTTACCGCCAGCAATACAACTACCGTGCTGCACGGGTGGTTAATAAATCAGTAAACAAGCGAAATAATTACCTTACACTTAATCGTGGAAGTCTGCACGGTGTTGAACCAGATATGGCTGTAATTACTCCGGTTGGTGTAGTTGGAATTGTGAAAAATGTTTCTGAAAATTTTTGCACGGTGATTTCTATGCTGCACGTAAATTCAAAAATAAGTGCGCAGATAAAAAACAACAATTATTTTGGTTCGGTGGTATGGAATGGCAACAACGCATCATTAGTTGATTTGGTTGATATTCCATCGCACGTAAAGCTGCACAAAGGTGATACGGTGCTCACTACTTCGTTCTCCACCATTTTTCCCGAAGGCATTGTGATTGGAACGATTGAAGAATTTGAACTCAAAGCGGGTAATAATTTTTACACCATAAAAGTAAAACCCGGAACAGATTTCCGCAGTGTTACTAATGTGTATGTGGTAGGCAACCTGCTTAAAAATGAACAACAGCAATTAGAAGAAGACTCAAGCGATGATTGAACTGTTATTGAAAAATGTGTTGCGCTTTATTTTTCTCATCATCTTTCAGGTGTTGATTCTTAACAACGTTCAGTTGGGAGGATTCATCAATCCTTACCTCTACATTTTCTTCATACTCATGCTTCCGATTGATACTCCGGGATGGATGCTGCTGCTGCTTGCATTTGTGATGGGCTTAAGCATTGATTTATTTGAGAACACTGCAGGGATGCACACCTCCGCCAGTGTGTTTATGGCATTTTGCCGACCCTATTTGCTGCGCATGATTTCGCCACGGGAAGGCTTTGACCGTGGAAGCATAGCTACTATTCAGAAATTCGGGATTGGCTGGATGCTGACGTATGCAGGAATATTAATTCTGCTGCATCACTTTGCGCTTTTCTATTTAGAGATATTTCGTTTCTCCTCGTTTTTCTCAACGCTGTTGCGTGTTATTTTAAGTTCGGTGTTTACGCTTGGGTTGGTAATTGTGTCGCAGTATCTTTTCAGCTCGGTTAAAAAGAACTAATGGATTTACGCTATTCCGACCGTAAGCTTCTCATCGGTGGCGTGATTGTTATCACGGGAATTATTTTTCTTATCCGCCTGTTTTTTTTGCAGGTGCTTGACGACAGCTACAA
>CAMBRL010000015.1 GCA_945870105.1 Chitinophaga pinensis | reverse complement strand
CTGAAGTTTTTGAAGAGTATCAAAATCCGGTAATTGCCTTGCAGGAAGTACCACTTTCAATCGCTCATCGTTACGGAGTTTTTGTTGGAGAAAAAATAAATAAACGATTATACAAGGGAACTGAAGTAGTGGAGAAGCCAGCCAAAGACAATATACCCTCCAACCTTGTGTTTGCAGGAAGATATGTGCTGACACCCGAAATTTTCGAAGCCATCAGAAAAACAAAAACGGGAGTAAACAACGAGATACAACTTACCGATGCTATTCGCTTATTAATGGCTAAACAAAACATTTACGGACTTGCTTTTGACGGTGAACGCCATGATGTGGGCAATAAACTGGATTTTATAAAAACCAATTTGTTGTTGGGGTTGAAACGGGATGATATTGGTGAAGAACTAAAAAACTGGCTGAAGAGTTTATAACAAATTCAATAACTTTACACTAACTTATTCAATATGGAACTGACAAAAGAAAAGCAATTCCGAGATTACACACAAGGCGATACCATTGAAGTAATTCGCAACAACTACCGTAAAATGCGTTCGCGCCAAACCGTAGAATATGTGGAACGCATGCGAAAAGAATACCTCACGTTTAATCGACCTATGCACATCTGGGATGCAATGGAAAAACTTAACAATTTTGTTGACCTTAGTGATCCGGATATAAACCTTCCAAATGTGATGCATCTAATTCAGGCAGCTGAAGGCATGAGAAAAGATAATCGTCCGGACTGGATGCAGTTAGTTGGTTTGATTCACGACCTTGGAAAGGTGATGTACCTTTGGGGAAAAGATGAAGACGGAACAACACTGAAAGAACAATGGGGTTTAGTGGGTGATATTTTTCTGGTTGGTTGTAAACTTCCCGACACTTGTGTGTATGCCGAGTTTAACGAACTTAATCCTGACATGCAGGATGCGCGCTACAATACCGAATACGGAATTTACAAACCTAATTGCGGTCTTGACAATACGCTGAAAGCCTGGGGACACGATGAATACCTTTATTCTGTTTTAAAAAATCATCAGGGAAACAAAATTCCTGAAGAAGGAATGGTGATGGTTCGCTATCACTCATTTTATCCCTGGCACATAGGCGGCAGCTACACACATCTGATGAATCAGCGCGACAATCTCTACAAAGAATGGGTAAAAGATTTCAATCAATATGATCTTTACACCAAACGTGCAGAAAGCTATAATCTTGAAGAACTAAAAGCGTATTATCTTCCGATTATCAAGAAATACCTGGGCGAAGAACCTGTTTATTTCTAATGCGTGATTTATCCCATTCTTAAAATATTTGTTCGCCTTGCGCTGAAGATTTTTTGCGCTGAAATTATTGTGCATAACCAGCGTGCACTTAACACCAAAGGTCCGTTGCTTATTACAGCAAACCATCCTAATTCTTTTTTTGATGCTGTTTTAATTGGCGCTTTATTTAATCAACCAATACACTTTCTGGCACGTGGTGATGCATTTAAAAAGCCCTGGCATAATGCGCTTCTGAAAAGATTGAACATGATTCCTATTTACCGTCTGAGCGAGGGAAAAGAAAATCTTCATTTGAATGAAAAAACATTTCAAATCAGTCAGGAAATTTTATCAAAAGGTGGAATAGTATTGATTTTCATTGAAGGGCTTTGTGTTCAGGAATATGGACTTCGACCTTTTAAAAAAGGTGCTGCACGCATTGCGCTGAATTGTCACCAGGCAAACATTCCATTAAAAATTCTGCCACTTGGAATTAATTATTCTGATTTTAGAAAAGTTGGAATGTATGTGGAAGTTCATCCCGGAAAATTATTGCAGACAGATGAAATCTTCAACGCAAAAGACACAGCCTCCAATTTATTAGCTTTTAATAACAGCGTGCACGAAGAATTAGAAAAATTGGTGTGGACAAAAAATAAAAACAGAAGACCCGGCAAGAATTACTGGATAGTTTTGTTTGCATTTTTAGGCGAGCTTATTCATGCACCCTTTTATTATCCCGTAAAAAGTTTTGTTGTAAAAAAAACCAAAGACACTGTTTTCTACCATGCTGTTTTGTGTGGAATATTACTTTTTACTTATCCTCTGTATGTTGCTCTGCTCAGTGTGTTGCTCATTGTAGCAGGAGTAAGTAAGCTACTTGCGCTATGCCTGTTTATTGTATTGCCATTACTAGCTTATTTAGCTGTGCAACAGAAGAAATTCCGTTATTAACTTTCGTCACCCTGAACTTGTTTCAAGGTCTTGTGCTAATCGTCATGCTGAAACAAGTTCAGCATGACGAAATAATTACGCCACTACTTTACTCAATACTTCTGCAATTGTTTTTCCAATCACCGCAGGTGATTCAACAACGTGAATTCCGCACTCGCGCATGATTTTCATTTTGGCTGCTGCTGTATCATCTGCACCACCAACAATAGCTCCTGCATGACCCATTCTGCGTCCGGGAGGTGCTGTTTGGCCTGCTATAAAACCAACTACGGGTTTGGTTCCATGAGCTTTTATCCAACGTGCTGCATCAGCTTCAAGGTTTCCGCCAATTTCTCCTATCATTACTATGGCATCTGTATCCGGGTCATTCATAAATAATTCAACCGCTTCTTTGGTTGTTGTTCCTATAATAGGATCTCCACCGATACCGATAGCTGTAGAAACTCCTAAACCTGCTTTCACCACTTGGTCAGCAGCTTCATAAGTCAATGTTCCCGATTTGGAAACAATTCCTACTCTTCCTTTTTTGAAAACGAAGCCGGGCATGATACCTACTTTACACTCTTCAGCTGTTATAACTCCCGGACAGTTTGGTCCGATCAATCTTGTTTTTTTATCACTTAAATAAGCTTTTACTGTTACCATGTCTTTCACCGGAATTCCTTCAGTGATACAAACCACCAATGCAATTCCTGCTTCGGCTGCTTCCATTATTGCATCACCTGCAAATGCTGGCGGAACAAATACGATAGAAACATCAGCACCTGTTCTTTTCACTGCATCGGCAACTGTATTGAAAACAGGTTTTCCTAAATGCTCAGTACCACCTTTTCCTGGAGTAACACCCCCTACTACATTGGTTCCGTATTCCAACATTTGCGTGGCGTGAAACGTGCCCTCGCTGCCGGTGAAACCCTGAACTAAAATCTTTGAATTTTTATTGACTAAAACGCTCATAAATATTTTGGCTTATTTGAAAATTTGGGCAAAGATATAAATTGAAAGGGATGAAAAAACAAAAGGCTTTAGTATAAAAAAAGGCAGATGAAAATCTGCCTTTTTTTATGCTATACAGTATGAAAGTTTTTTATTGATGTACTTGCAGAGACCCTCCCCCTGTTTCATTGATAATTAATTGATCTGGTGGTCCCGTACCTAAAACATCTATTTTAAGACAATGTGCGTCACTCCCTATAATTTCCGGAAAACGATCTGGATTGATAGGGTTTGGGTCTGGGTCTAAAGGAATAATTACAGTTGAGTTTTGATCCGGAACACAAAAATTCCAGTTTCTATGATCAAACCAGTTTGTGCTTATACTCCCGTTCCAGGTTGTTGTTCCGGTTGTAGGTCCATTTACTGTTACCGGATAATCAGTAGCACTGGTGGCTGTGCATCCATTGGAATTGGTATAATTTACTGTTACACTTTGTGCTCCAACTGTATTCCAAGTTACGGTTACAGTATTATCAACCGAGGCACCACCTGCTGTAATAGTTCCTCCGGCTGAAACACTCCAAAGATAATTGCTCATACCTGCCTGTGTGGTATATACATTCCCGGTAGAACCTGCACATGCCGTTGTTACTCCGGTTGTGAACGTTACTGCTGGTATTGCATTTACCGTTGCTGTTACCGCTGTTCTTGAACCCGTGGTACAGCCGCTTGCTGTGGCATCCACATAATAAGTAGTGGTAGAGGATATGCTTGGCGTGGTGTAGGTGGTTCCTGTTCCAAGCGATGCTCCGCCTGTGGAGGCTGCATACCAGTTAATCGTTCCTGCTGAAGCTGTGGCTCCCAGCACTACTGTGCCTGTACCGCAAACTGAACCCGGTGTGGTGCCGGTGATAGTTGGTATTGCATTCACCGTTACCGCTGTGCTTGCACATCCCGTTGTATTGCAGGTTCCTGAAGCACGTACAAAATAGGTAGTGGTGGAGCCTGGTGAAACAGTTATGGAAGGTCCTGAACCTGCAGAGGTGCCACCACAGCTACCCGAAAACCATTGGTATGACGCACCCGAACCAAGCGAGCCGCCAACCTGAGTCAAGGTGGTTGATCCTCCTGCACAGATTGTTGTTGCTGTTGCAGAAATGCTTGAAGGTGCGACCGATTCTGAATAGTTCGTACTAATATTAGATGTGTTAGAACCTGAGCATCCAGAAACATCTGAATAACTCAAAGTATAGGAACCTGCGTTTAAACTGGTTCGGCTTAGGGTTGTTCCTCCATCAGACCAGGTTAAATTCAAAACATTAACATCTTTGGTATGCGGCCCATCAACTCCTTCATAAATATTAACGTAACTCTGGTAGACTAAAACATTAGAGGCGTTATAGAGCTGAAGTAAAAAATTACTGGATCGCCACTGACAGCAATCCCACCTGTTATGGATTCTTATATAATCAAGGTTTTTCGCTGAACCTAGGTCTACTTTGACCCATGACCCTGCAGAGGCAGTTCCACTATGCCAGAAATTAGTGCCAGTGGTAATGTTATCATTTATCATAGAAGGCGGCCATGAACCATTAAAATCATTGGTTGTTGCGGTGCCCGATAAAGCCACATTTGTGCCAGTAAATACTTCAATTGCCTGAAGTTCTGTTAAATTAGACCAATCTGCGATTTGCTGTGTAAGTTGAATATACCTTATATTAGAAAGCCCGTTGGAAAGTGAAATGCCAATTGTTCCATTATTGTCAGCAGGGCAATTTTCATTTGCAGGAGTATTTGCAATTGAAATTCCAGATGTAACAACTACTGTTGTGCTTGCACATCCCGTTGTATTACAAGTTCCTTCTGCACGGACATAGTAAGTGGTAGTTGCACCGGGGCTTACTGTAATTGAAGCTCCGGTACCAACAAGCCCCACTCCACAACTACTGTTATACCATTTCCATGATGCGCCAGTACCAAGAGCGCCTCCGGTTAATGAAAGGGTTGTACTGCTTCCTGCACAGATCGTAGCAGGTGAAGCTGCTGCAGAGGATGCTGCCGTTGAGACAGAATTTACTGTTACCACATAAGTTGTGCCGGGCCCATAAGTGCTGCAGGGATTATATCCATTGGTATGAATAACGTACCTACCTGGAGTTGAAGGCATGGTTATATTAAATGATGCCACATTGATCTGGCAATTGGCACACAAGTCCCAGGTTGTTACCCATCTGCTACCCGGAGGATTTTCTGTTCCCCAGTAATAATAGGTAGTTTGATCGCTGGTGCTGGCTAAAGTTTGTGCGACAGTCACAGTTGCACCAGGGCAAACAGTTATATCTCCTGCCGTTCCATTTAATGTCATATTCGTGGATACAGTTGGAGTAACATTTACAAAATCAACCGCAGTTTGTGAACCACCTCCGCCTTCCTGAGTTTGGATAGCAATAATAGAACTTGAATTCAGCCAGCCTGTCCAGATGTTATTGTGAACATCACAACAACTCAAATGGTTCCAGTTATTCAATTCCCACGTGCCATCACCATTTACATCCACATACACTGCAATGTAATCATCATGGGCAGCTATGTTAACCTGGTACTTGGCACACGGAAACCCTTGTCTTCGGTACTCATAAGAATGATTATCCGCAGGAATGGGACAACCTTGGTATCCGCTTGCGTCTGAGGGGGTAGCTCCGGTACCCCACCTGTTTGCAGTATTAAAACTTAATAACGGTTCAGTATAGTAACCGGTATAGGTATTGAACGAAAATCCATTAAAACATGAAACATTCCATTGATTACTGCCGGCTGTCCATGGGCTACCCGGAGGAGTAGCAGGAGTAGCCGTTACATTCAACTGCAAATTACCTGTTGAACTGGAACTATAATAGCTACCAACAGAAATATAATAAATTGTACCTGTTGTTGATGTCCAGCTTACACCAGCATAATTACTGGTGCAACCTGCACCATTGTCATCATTGCAAACTACTTCTGTGAAACTTCCGCAGGAGCCAGTAAAAACAGCTATCTCGTCATCAAAGTTTGTACCTCCGGTGCAGGTAATAGCAGTCATGGTGCCACAAATACCGGTTACTTTCCACCAAAGATTTTTATAGGGACCGTCACAATTAATACCTATATTATCATTCGTTGCAGAAGCATTTGAAATAACAGGACTTGTATAAGGTAATGAAGAGCCTATATCTATGGCATTTGCACAATTATCATTAGGGCTATTATAATTCAAGGTATAAGTTATTGCACCTTCTAACCAATAAGGCCACACTTTCAACCAATAAGTTCCGGTGCTTGTTGCAGTATAGGAATAATCAAAATCGCCTCCATTAACATCAGAATATACAACGGCAAATGCAGGGTCAAGAAACCGAAAATTTAGGTCACTTGTCCTGTTTGTGCTCCAAAAACGATATTGAACTCCACTTACAAGGTCAACCTGGTACCAGTCTCCATCAGCATAGGCAGTAACACCCTGGGACATAAGAGAACCTGCTTTTGTTTGTACTGCAAGGGTTGGGGTACTAAGGTCAACATCACGGTTTATGTATAATTCCTCTAAAGCTCCACTTCCATTCTCATACATCTGGTAATCTAAATACAAATCAGCAGTCCCTGTTGTCTGGTAATTAACAGTTCCAAAAATTGTTTGTGGTGCATGGTCGCCCCAGTCACTAAAATCCTGGTACGTTACATTATCGCTTGGGTCGCCATTCCATCTTGCATACAGCCTGCCTCCATCATCAGTAGAACTTCTAAAACTATATATTCCTTTGGGTAATGAAATATAGCCCCTGTTTTTAATAGCAAACAGGTCGGCATAGCTTCCACAAATGTTCCCTCCGCTGATACTCCCTCCCCCCCAATTAAGACTTGTCAATGTATTCCAGCCTTCATTTATAGCGGGCGCAGTTTGGTCGGCATAGTACCCTTTGTAGGTAGTAAATGCACCTGGTGATGCGCTTTGATAGGTATATGGACGCAGGAAGCCGCTACTATAAGTGGCAGGGTTGCCGGGGGGGGTGCAGGGAGGGGCGACAGTGACACACGAAATTGTAAAACCAAAACCAGAATAAGTAAACGAACCATCTGATGTAAATCTGACCGTTAATGGTACATTAGCTCCTGAAGATGTAATAGTTCCTATAGAACCTGACCCACTGCCTCCATTATAAAGCAGGGTGCCTCCAGTACCAGCTCCATTGTAAATGTATATATGTTCATAGCCACTTTCAGTAGTATATGAACCAGTTAATTGAACTGCCTGACTACTATTGCTTGGGTAAATAATTGAATATCCGTCCTGAGAATTTCCATAATTTCCTGCTGAACCTCCATTATCATAAATATTACCCGAGCAGGTTGTGTAGCTGTTACTACCAGAAGAAGGTACGGTCATTTCAGCAGTAACACATGAAACATTAAAAACAATACCAGCATAAACAACACTTCCATCAGAAGTAAACCTTACCGTCAAACAACCATCAGAGGAAGTTGAAGTAATGGTTGGAATTGTTACTGTTCCGGAGGTAGGCCCATAAAGTATAGTTCCTCCTGTTCCGATACCATTAAATATAGTAACATAATCATAGCTACCCTCTGTCACATAACTTCCGGTCAATCTCACTTTATTACCGGCAACAGATGGATATATTACAGTATATCCATTAGCACTATTGCTATAATTCCCAGTTCCAGCATGGTCATAAAGCCTACCAGAGCAAGTTGTCCAAGTATCGCTTCCAGAGTATGGAATATTATGAGTTTGACTAAAGCCTTTCATGCCCATTAACATGAAAGCAACAATAAGAACCAATACTGCAAAGCCTGCAGTATCCAGGCTCCTTGGTTTCCTTGTATTTGGGTAGAAGTTTTTACTCATGATGTGTTATTTTAAAAAAATAATTGATGAATTATCATGCTATTTATTTCTATCTTCTTTTAAATCCGGTAATGGATTTAACAATTGCTGATATTCATCAGGATAGTTTTTAATCCACTCTTCCTTTTTTGCAGCATAGTCGGGGTCGTTAATATCGGGAGCATGTTCAGCAATCTTTTGTGGAACAGCAGTGTTTCCTGTTCTGCTTTCACCCTGCTGTGTAAGATTGTTATTTTCTCCGGGTAACTTTATTGCGTGATATGTTTCAATCTGCCCGGAATTTTTGGCACTATCTGTTTTTATTTCCACCTTAAATTCAGGTGTTGCATTAGTTTGCGCAAACAAGGAAAAAGAAAAGATTAATAAAGAGAGTGTGAGTAATTGTTTTTTCATAGGACTGATTTTATGGTTTGTAAAAAATCATTTCTTAATATTGAAAACGAACTATTTTAATCGCAAATTAAGGGCTGTCATTTATATTATTTTATGAGGAGCATCATAGTTTGTGTACTTTATTACCCAATTCCTTACAATAATTTTCAAATAATTAAGTTTCCAATCCTTTGTATTTGGTGAAATTGTGTTGTTATGAGTAATCTTGCCTGTGTTTTTAATGAAATTTATTTAACTCTCCTTTTAGCTTTTAGCTGTTAGCCTTTAGCTGTTGGCTTGTTTGTTCTTCTCCCGATAGCTATCGGGAGTTTTATTGTTCGTTATTCAATATTTCTGTCTTTAGCTGTAGCTTGTTTGTTTCATTATCAAACTCTCCCTTCCTTCAAATTCCAAACCCCGAAAAAATCGGGGTCAGAACTTCTTTACTGGATTGCTTCGGGTAAAAAACCCTCGCAATGACGTAGTGCTATTGTTGCAACTGCCGCTGCTGTCTCTACTCCTTTCGCTCCTGAGGTGCCTCTGCCTGCCAGTTAAATGTGAATATTTCCTCCGTTCTTACATGCAGGTTTTTCTTTACCATAAAACCTTTGCCGGTTATTTCACTGATAAAAAAACCTTCGTTGCAGGCAAAAGGTGTAATTGTTATAAAAGGTTTGTTTCCTTTTAATGCGCTAACAAATTCATCGCTGAATTCCACCCAAACACTGGCTGTTCCGGTTCCGGATTCTTTTAAAACGGAAGGGGAGGCTGTTCCTGTATTCCCGCTGGTTTTGGCATAAAGGGCAAAGGGCACGGAAATCAATTGCTGGGTGCCCATGTTTATGTAGCGTGTTCCGCCCGTAATGTCCATTTCGGTTTGGATAAAATAAGCGTTCGCTCCCCAGTTGATGGCACTGAAATTATAGGAGCCGCTTACCTTTCCCCCGCCAATTTCTATGTTGAATAAACCTAACTGGCTGGTGATTACGGTATGTGTTTCTTCATATACTACAGTACCATCGTTGGTTCCGCTATGCAGGGTTATTTTAAGTCCGATGGTTTTGTCCGGAATAATTTCTCCGTTGGTGTTTCGCGCCACACCCTGGTAATTTATTTTTTCGGGAGCCTGGGCGAAGGAATGCAGAATTAAGAATGTAGAATTAAGAATTACGCAGAGCGTGAAAATGATAAGTTTCTTCATTTTTTGGTTTTTTATGTTTAATTAATATGCGTTCATTTTTTCAATCTTGTAAGTGCAGTTCAGGCTTTGGTCAGCAGCGTAAATGCGGAGCAGGTAATTTGCCCGTGCATAGCCTGAAATATTGATGCTGACTATGTTTTCTGAAGCGCTTATTTTGCGCGCCTGCAAGAGTTTCCCGGTCATATCAAAAAGTTCTGCCTGCAAATCCTGCTCATTATTGATCAGGCTGATGTTTACCCTGTCGGAAGCGGGATTAGGATATACCTTCACTGTTATCCCTGCATTGTTGTGTTGTTCCACAGCAACCCCGATGAGCAGGGTTTGGTGAAATCCCTGCGTGATGATGTTGCTGCCGTCTGAAACGGTGGCGATAATGGGCTCGCCAACCGTCCAGCTCAGTTGGGCGTTGCTGCCCGTAAAATGGGTTCCGGCAGCGGCTATCACCTGTGGGGATATGCTTTGGGCGCCTGCCAGTGCTGCGCAGGTAAAGGATAAAAATGTTAAAATGAATTTTTTCATCGGATGGGGTTTTATATCACACCTGTAACCGTAAATTTCACTTCATTGCTGTATTGCCCTATATTTTCTTCGTCAACAAAATAAATGGCTACATAGGTGCGCACCTGGGATTGTCCAGCCGCGGGCAGCGGGGTGTTATCTTTATAATGAGGCTGGGTATCAGAGCCGAGATAATTAAAACCTGCGGGGGCTTCAATCATTCCTCCCGGAGGAGTGGGCGGCAAACCTCCGTTTTTGCCTTCTATTTTCAGGAAAAAATGTATGCCATGAACACCGGCAGGTTTTTTCCATTTCACATCCGGTTTGCCGTTATTACCTGCCACCACAGTTATTACCGGTTTATAAGTTGAAGCCGGAGGCAGGGTGATAACAGGGCCTTCCAGGTTAAGGTCTTGTCCGTCTGCTACCGTGTAAACCGATTTTTTCTTCATGCTGAGACCTAAAGCTATTGCCCGTTCATAACCTCCCGGTGCGGTAGCCACAGGGGGCGGACCCAAGGGCGGGAATACAGGCATCACGCTGGGCTCTGCCCCTGCCGGAACACCATCGCGCACCTCATTTTTATAAGCGGTTACTTTAAGCATATATTCTTTAGCGGCTTTGAAATAATTATTCCAGTAGCGGAAATGCGCTTCTGAATCCACTACATCGGTTATTTCCGTAGCCGCTATGTTATACTTCAGTGAATAACCGGGTATTTTGGTCGCAAAATTTAAGAACCATGATGCTTTGAGGTCTTCAGTTTCGGGGGTGAATGATTTTTTTGCCATGTTAAATAATGATTTTAGTTTATTTATGGGTTTTTAAACGAATTTCACACGTTGAGATTGAATTTCCAACAGTTGAGATTGGATTTCTACTGCTGGTGATTGAATCTCTACTGGTTGAGATTTGATTTCCACTGCTCGATATCGGATTTCCACTAATTGAGGTTGGATTTCCACTGCCCGGAATTGGGTTTCGACTGGTTGAGATCGGATTTCCACTAGTTGGGATTGGATTTCTACTAATTGAGATTGAATTCCAACTGCTCAAGATCGGGTTTCCATTAGTTGAAATCGGATTCCAACTGCCCGATATTGGGTTTCTACTGCCGGATATTGAATATTTACAACTTAATATTGAACTTGCATCACTGCGAAAGGGTTGATAACCCTTATGGGCAAAACCTGTGTTATGAGGACGATTATATAAGCTAATAAAGGATGAACTTTCAGTTGCCATGTTAATCTTTGGTGCAAGTTTAACGCATTATTAAACCCCATTTTCGGGAATTTTAACACTGTACTAAATGAATAAACACAAGGGCTTTTATCACTTTGTTCCCTAAACAGGGCGTTTCAGCCCCCTGAATTCTAAATGAAATTGATAGATTTTTTTTACTTTGGTTTGTCGTTTCTTACCGGCTAAGTAACCGGAAACCGTGAGGAATGATTTAAATAGCCGAACCCCAGGACGGGAAGCGAACAGAAAAAATTCGCGGGAATTTTCAGCCCATTCTAAATGTGAAAACGCATAATTTTCTCATCCTTTTGTCTGGCTTTTCAGGCATTTCAACCCCTTAATACTAAATACGATTAAATACAAATAAATGCTGTGAATTGGTTTTTTTATCGACTATTGCATTTACAATGGACACTATACTTCCTGGCGAGATAATTCTGTTGCTCCGTACTATGAGCGATAGGGAATTAAAACTATTTAAAAAAGAAGTCAAAAAAAAGCTGCAGCCCCAAAACCTCGAACTGTACCGCCTGATAACAAAGCATGATACAGAAGATGACCTGTTCCTGGTAAAGAAATTTTTCAACTGCCTTTGTGATAAAACAACCTGCACCTGCATGAGCGAGAAACAATTGTTTCAAACCCTTAAATCAAATCTCAAGCATTGCATCAAGGAGTTTCTAATAGAGCAGGAACGGAAAAAAATACCCTTCAGCTGGTTTCATGACATGGAAGAAGTGGAAATGCTTTTCAACCGCAAAAGCTTTGCCCAGGCTTATAAAAAGAATAATGTGCTGATAGCGGAGATTACAAAACATAACATTACCGGGGGGAACTTAATGCTTGCCAAAGCGCAGGTGATTAACAATCATCTTATACCACTGGTAGCGGATGAGCGCTCTCACCGCAATCATAAAAAAAATATCGAAACGCTTATCAGCAATGTTTCTTCGATTGCCGATTCGGTTATCTCCTATAATATTTATTTCGAATCAACTTACCTGCATCAAAACGACCTGTTTTTAAGAAATGATGAAAATAAAAAACGCTTTAAAAATCTGAAATCGGGACTAAGTCATCTCAATCCGGATAAAATACCCAGCGATCAGAAATTCTACTATACAGCCGCCAATGCTTCTATATCTTTAATTGAAGGAGATTATGAGGCAATGTATAACTATGAAATGCCCCACTGGAAAGAGCGAGTGGAACAGATAAAAAGCGGCAAAAACGGCATCAATGAAAACGAGCGGATGAAAGACTGGAACAATGTCCTTGATGCCTGTTATTTTGCCGGTAAAACCAAAGGTCTTGAAAGTTTATTAAATGAAGGCTATGAATTGTTTAAAAACACCTTTGCCTATAACCCTGAATATCATAACACATGGTTGGTTTTCCGTTTTAAACTTATGCAGTTGAAAAACAGCTTTGATGATAGCGGATGGTATAATGAGGCGCAGCATTTTTATGAAATAAATTCAAACAACAAAAATGTTTCAAAGCTTTCAAAAATATCCATCAGCTATTGCCTGATGCTTTACTGCTTTTATAATGAAGATTACAACAGTTCAAAAAAACTCAGAAATAGTATTTCCCGGTTTTACCCTAAACCTGATGTGATGGTTCCTGTGCAGGATATTACAGAAATTTTCAGCCTCTTTATTTATTATGAAATGCTGATGCAGAGAAAGAAACCTGCTGAAAGCGATTATAAAACACTGGTAACAGAAGCTAAAAGACTGATTGAAAAATACCGCAAGCTTGAAGATAATTATGAACTGGAATTAGCGCTTGCTAAGTTTTTTATTTCTCCTTATGAAAGCTATAAAGCCGCTGCCCTGAAACAAAGATTCATCCGTTTTAAGAACAACCTTAAAACCCATCCTCCGGGTTATTTAAAGCACTTCAATAAATTCTTTGACCTCAGCGGCTGGATTGAGAAGCAGATACGGTCTTAATAAACTTCATCATGCGTTCCGATACCAATGAGAAGAATAATTTCCTCTTTTTTCTCTTTTTCAACTGAGAAAATTATCCTGCAATCATAACCACAGGAACAGGCAAGTAATCCGTAAAGGTTTCCGCTGAGTTTATGGGTTTTTAATTGCGCAGAAAAAGCATCTGTTTCCAATAGCTTTAATGATTTTGCTATTGAATCTTTGAGAGATTCATTTCGTTTGGTAAATTTTTTATAGGAACGTCAAACGCAGGAGAAGCTATTATTTTCCTTGCAGCCATAGCCCCATCAGATTGAGTTGAGGCGATTGATAAGTTCAGCAGCGCTTTCTTTTTTCAACTTCCCCTTGCGATAGAGTGATTGGGCTTTTTTTGCTTCAGCTTCAATCTGTTTTCTTTTTTCTTCCACCACCCTGTTGCGAAGTATATCCAGCAACATTTCACGTGTTGAAAAATCAAGTTTCATAATATCATCTAATGTTTTGTCTAATGTAATCATTGGATTATTTTTAGCTAATACAAAAGTAATAAATCATTTGCTTTGTTCGGTAACATTAAACTATATCACCACAAAACTCCCAGTCTCCACCCAACCCTGAAAACCGGAACTGAGTTTTATTTTGCTCCACTCGCCTACTTTATCAAGCAACTGAACTTTGGTGCCTTCGTGTAAAACAAAGAGATTGGTACCGTTGGCATCGGGCGAACTTTTAACGTTAAGCGTTGGGGTGAAAATAATAGCGGTGTTTTCACCGGTTGCAGCCTTGTATTGTATGTTGGCAAACCAAAATGATTTGATTGTAAACACAAGCAATACCAAACCAAGGTAGAAAAACAGTTTTCTTATTCCCTCACGTTCAGAAACCCTGAACAACACAAACAAAAGAACAGCAATTAATAAGGAAGAAATTCCTGCTATTGCCCAGCCATCGCAGTTAAAAATATTAATCACCGAATCAGCCCAGCGGTAGAAAAACAAACGGGGCATCACTTCAATTTTATCCACAATTTTAAGGTTGGCAATACTGAGGTTAAACTCAACATCTTCATCACCGGGCATCAGTTTCTTTGCCCGCTCATAACACAAGATCGCCATCGGTATTTGATTGGTTTTAAAATACGCGTTGCCAAGGTTAAAATACAATTCACCACTTACAAAATTGCTTTTCAATACCAGTTCATATTTTTCAATTGCTGCCTGGTATTCCGCTTTTTTATAGCGTTCGTTGGCTTCGTTGTAAAGAGCGGAGTTATCAGCAAAGGAAAATAAAGAGATGAATAAGAAAAAAATAATTAAAGCCCCTCGACTACGCTCGGGGTGACAACTTATTACCCCTAATTCTGAATTCTGATCCCGATAGCTATCGGGACTACATTCTACATTCTCACACATTGCTTTCAATTTTACTGATAACCTCAACCGATTCTGAATAAATGGTATCCATTTCCTTTTCCCCTCCTGCTGGTGCAAACCTTGCAAATTCTGCTTTATCCAACAGGCTGATAAATGAATGTATGGTTTCTTCCCCCACTTTTCTTTCCAACATGGTTTCCTTAATTTTTTCTTTGGTCAGTTCTGCAACAGGGATAGATAACTTATCGCTGATGTATCCCCAAAGAGCTTTAAAAATCTCTTCATAATACTCGTTTCTCTTTTTCTCCTGAAGGAATTTTTTAGCCAGTGCTAAACGTTTACCTGCAATTTTGTTGGCTCTGCGGCTTTTCATCAATGCAACGTTGCCGCTTTGTTTTACCATATTACGGTGCCACAAAAAGAAACCTAAGTACAAGAGCAAAGGCGCACCACTTAATGCAAAGAACAAAGGAGAGCGGAAAAAGTATTTCCCTTTTTCAGTAACATTTGCAGCAGTTGTTTTAATGTAACGGATATCACTGCCCAATACTTTCAGATCTTCTTTGCTTGCAATTGTAACGCCTGTTGCTTTATCTTCTTCACCTTTTCCTTTTCCTACTGTTAAGGTAAATTCAGGTTGAGAGAGTGTTATATATTTTCCTTTAACTGCATCAAAATAGCTGAACGAGAATGGTCCGATTTTAAATTCGCCAGCATGGCGCGGTATAAGCAGATAATCAAACGTTCGACTACCTGAAAGCCCAGTTGCATTTGTTTTAATATTATCGGATGTTTTGGGATCATAAGCTTCAATATCAGGAGGAAATTCAAGTGCAGGTGCATTTACCTGTTTCATGTTACCGGTTCCGCTGATGGTGATTTTTAAATTAACTGCTTCATTAGCCTCAGTCTGTGATTTGGTTATTTCTGCCTTCATACTAAAGTCTCCTGTCAAACCACTAAAATCAGATGGCTGGTCAGATAAAGGATAAGGCAATATATCCAAAGAAGTAGGACTTGTTTTCAATGCCTTTTTCACATCCTGATACGAACCGAAAAACTGGTCAAATATGCTATTACCACCTCTTGTCTGCTCACGAATAACTACATCAACAGTAAAAGGTTCAATCTGAATTTTTCCGGCTTTCTGAGGATAAAGAATACTCTGTTTTAAGACACCTGCATTGTATACTTCACCATTATATGTTTCCCTATTCAGTGTAATTTGTTGAGGCTGTTGAATATCTTCACTCCAGAAACCGTCATAAGAAGGAAATTTAACATCTTCAAAACCAACAATGCTTTGCTTGGTGTAAATCTTATGTGTTACAACAATTGCTTCACCTCTATATGCCTTCGTTTTACTGAAACTAATACGCACGAAAGTTTGTCCGTCAGAAGAAGATGCACTTTGCTGTTGCTGATTTCCCTGCTGACGGTTGTTTTGCTGAGTATTTTGTTGAGCATTAGCAGAACCTTTAACAACAGTAATTTTAAGCTCATTAGATTCTATTTCAGTTCCGTTAACCTTAATTTTTGCAGGCGCAATGGTAAAAGTTCCTTCCTTGGTTGCCTGCAAAACATAAGAATAAGTCAACGATTGTGAGGTTGTGCTGCCGTTAAACTGCATGCTGGTGCTTTGATTCGGCCCTGATAAAATATCAAAACCAGCAAAAGACGGGGCTTTAAATCCGTTTCCGTTATTATTCAAGCTAAAAGAAATCTGAAATCGTTCTCCTACGGAAACGGTTGACTTAGCAGAAGCCTCAAACGTTATTTCTGCAGCAGAAACCCGCCCGATACCTGTCAGAAAAAGCATCAGCATCAGAACATATTTCATTTTACCTTTCAACATTTCTGCAAATCAACTAAATTTTTCCATTTCCGTCACCCTGAACTTGTCTCAGTATCTTAATAAAGAGATGCTGAAACGAGTTCAGCTTGACGATACATTTTACCAATCTTTCTCAATCTTTACTTTTTGAGCGGTTTTCAGTCTTTCTTTTTTCATTTTATCCTGCACATCTTTTTCTTCTTTACCCATAGCATCTAACATTCGTTCCGCATCCTTTTGAGATAACTTATCCTGTTTTTGTTGCTGCTGTTGCTGCTCTTTTTCCTGTTGTTCTTTATTATCTGCCTGCTCTTGCTTGTCTTGTTTCTGGTCATCTTTCTTCTCGTCCTGCTTTTGCTGTTCCTGCTTATCCTGTTTCTCGTCTTTCTTATCCTGATTCTGCTGTTGTTGTTGTTGCTGCAATTTACTCATGGCATAAGCCAGGTTATAGCGCGTTTCATCATCCACCGAATTAGTCTTCAACGCATTCTTATATGCATTCACACTTTCCTGATACTTTTCTGTTTTCAACAAAGAATTTCCAAGGTTATGAAAGGCCTTTGACTTCAAATCTTTATCCGTTGTTTTACCGGCAATTCCCTGAAAAATGTTTGCAGCATCTTCAAACTTACCTTGTTTGTAAAGTGCATCGGCTAAGTTATAATTAGCAATTTCAGACTCGCGGTTTTTCTCTAAACTCTTGCGATAAAGAATTTCAGCTTCGTTGTATTTACCGGCTTTGTATTCGGCATTTCCGTTATCAATAAGTTTACGTTCCTCACGCTGTGCATATAAAGAAAACACAAACGAAATAAAAAACAGAAAAGCTAAATAATATCTCATTGCTTTCATTTTCTCTTTTCAAATAAATTCACATTACCGAACCAACGGCTTTTCCGCTCAGACAGCAACAACTCAGCCAGTAAAAATAACAGGGCTGCCGAAAGAAAATATTGAAAACGGTCTTCGTAATCGGTAAACATTTTAGAATCAAATTCTTTCTTCTCCATTTTATTTATCTCCTCCAACAATGTTTTCATTCCTGAACTCAGATTATTTCCGCGAATGTAAACGCCTTTACCTGCTGCAGCCACCTGTTGCAGCATGGTTTCATTCAATTTGGTAATAACCGTATTGCCCTGATTATCTTTTCTGAAGCCCGCTTTCTTGCCATTTACATAAACCGGAATTGGTGTTCCGTCAGGCGAACCAACGCCAATAGTATGAACTGTAATTCCGCCTTCAACCGCAGTTGTGGCTTGCTGAATAGCATCGTCTTCATGATTTTCACCATCGGTGATAATGATGATCGCACGGTTTTTATCCTGTTTTTCTCCGAATGACTTTATAGCAAGGTCAATTGCTGAACCTACTGCCGTTCCCTGTGTTGGGACAATATCTGTGCTTACTGTTGAAAGAAAAAGTTTTGCTGCCGCATAATCAGTAGTAAGCGGCAACTGAACATAGGCCTGTCCGGCAAAAACGATAATGCCGATTTTGTCTGATTTCAATTGATCAATCAGTTTTGAAATAGCTTGTTTGGCGCGTTCCAAACGATTTGGTTCCAAGTCTTCGGCCATCATTGAATTAGATATATCCAGAGCAATAATTAATTCAAAACCTTCGCGTTTTACTTCTTCATATTTAGAACCGATCTGCGGATTGGCAATACCTAATATCAACGCGACAATTCCAAGTGAGGTTAAAACAAATTTCCAACGGGGACGACTTGATGAAACTTCTGGAATCAATTGTTTTACCAGTTCATCATCACCAAACGCAGCAATAGATTTTTTACGTTTATTTCGTGCAAGAATAAAAAGCAGCCACAGCAGCGGCACCAATGCCAGCAGATAAAGCAAATATGTATGTTCGAACCTAAACATCTATGGCAAAACTCTCAATAAAGTATTTCTCAATAATATTTCAGAAGCCAGTAAAAGCAATGCTGCTAAAGCAAAAGGCAAAAACTCTTCTTTCTTTTTACGGAACTCTGTTACATCTATTTTAGATTTTTCCAATTCATCAATCTGCTGATAAACCTGTTCTAATTTATTATTGTCTGTGGCACGAAAATATTGTCCGTCAGTCATTGCTGAAATTTTCTTCATCATGTCTTCATCAATCTTCACTTCCATGTCCTGATAAACAGTTTGTCCAAACATGTTTTTGCCCGGATATGGGGCCATTCCAATTGTACCTACACCAATTGTATAAACCCTGATTCCAAAAGTTTTTGCAATTTCAGCAGCAGTTAAAGGTGGAATAGAACCTCCTGTGTTTACACCGTCTGTAAGTAAAATAATCACTTTACTTTTTGCTTCGCTGTCTTTCAATCTTTTTACAGCTGTTGCCAATCCCATTCCTATTGCAGTTCCGTCTTCAATCAATCCGTTTTTTATTCCTCCAAAAATATTCAGCAACACCGAATGGTCAGTAGTAAGGGGACATTGGGTAAATGCTTCACCTGCAAAAACAACTAATCCCATGCGGTCAGTTGGTCGACCTGAAATGAAATTCATAGCGACCTTTTTGGATGCTTCCAAACGGTTAGGCTTAAAATCTTCTGCCAGCATACTTCCTGAAATATCCATGGTGATGACAATGTCAATTCCTTCGGTTGTAACGTTCTGCCAACTGCTGCTGCTTTGCGGGCGGGCAAGTGCAGCAGAGAGAAAAGCAATGCACAACATACGCAGCGCAAAAGGTAAGTGAACTAATTTCTGACGCAATGTTTTAGGCGAATTCCTGAAATTTTCAAGCGATGAGAAACGAATGTTAGCTCGCTGACTGTTATTTCGTTTCCAATACCAGAAAGTCAGCAACGGAATAAGTGCCAGCAATAGAAACCAATAAGGATTTGCAAACTCAATTCCGTTCATCATTTTTTATCTTCCTTTACTTCGATTGGTTTTGTTGTGTTTGCAAAATCAAAAGCATTATTCATGCTCAATTCGTTTTCATTAGACAAAGGTTCTGCCTTCGCAAATTTTACCATGTCGGCTAACTGTAAGAGTTGCTTTAGTTTTGCAAACGTATTTTCATCCACTTTATCCTTCATGGCAGCAAGTGTTTCATCACTTACCTGTTCGGGTGAACTTACTCCAAAACGCTCATCAATATAGCTGCGCACAATATCCGTCAGTTCACTGTGATACAATTTAACCTGATTTGTTTCCCATAGTTTTTTCTTGCGCAACTGCTCAAGTAAACCCAATGCTTTTTCATGGGCAGAAAGTGGTTTTGGTTGAAACAATTCGGTAATCTTCATTTTCTTTTTACGGAAAAAGAACCAGTAAAGAAGGAAAGCACTGAGAGGCGCAAGTATCAATAAAATTATGCCGATGATAATAAGAATTTCTTTGAGCGTTATGCCCATTGAAAGCGGCTCTTTGATGTCGTTCACATCTTTTTGCGGATCAAGTGCAACGCCCTTCACTTCAATCATCACAGGTTCGGTTTCAATGTATTTACTCGTGTCGTTATTCAGGTAAAACCTGATTGGAGAAATAACCCAATAACCTGAATCAAAAGAAGTGATGGTATACGATTTCTCGAACTTGTAAAAGGTTGTTACTTTTTCGCTGAGTGTGTCAAGCTTGTGCTCTTCCACTATCTCAATGTGTGAAGCAATGCTGTCCTTAAACTGAGGAAATGCAATACTTACATCCTTAGTATGCTCAATGCGAAGACGAAGTTTTGTTTGTCCGCCCAGTTTAATGATGTTGGTATCTAATTCTGCAGAAACACTTGCGCCTTGGGAGAAAGTTAAAATTGGCAGAAAAAAGAAAACTATAACTAATAGCTTCTCTACTACGCTCGATCTGACAACACTTCCAACTTCAAACTTTGTACTTCTAACGTCCATTCTCATCTTCTTCCTTCCCTTTTCTTAAACAAATTCATTAATGGAGTAATGTATGATTCATGCGTGGCAATTGATGTAAAATCAACTCCGCTGCGGTTTAATATTTTTTTCAAATTATCATCAAATTGAAGTGCAGAAGCTTTATATGAAATTCGCACTTTATGGTTTGAAGTGTCTAACCAGCGTAACTCTCCGCTTTCAGCATCCTGAACTTTTATCAAACCAATATCGGGCAATTCATTCTCTCGTTTATCATAAATGCGAATTCCAACAACATCATGTTTACGGTTGGCAATTTTTAATGCATCTTCATAATTAGCATCTATGAAATCAGAAATAAGGAAAGCAATACTTCGCTTTTTAATGACATTATTCAGATACTTCAAAGCCTGACTGATATTGGTTTTCTTATGTTCAGAAGTAAACTCAATCAACTCACGGATGATACGCAGAATGTGGGACTTCCCTTTTTTAGGAGGAATAAATTTTTCAATCTGATCACTGAAAAATATCACACCAATTTTATCATTATTCTGAATAGCGGAAAAAGATAGCACTGCACACAATTCTGTTATCAATTCGCGTTTCATCTTCTCTTTTGTCCCGAAATCTTTTGAGCCGCTCATATCCACTATCAACATCACGGTCATCTCTCGCTCTTCTTCAAAAACCTTTACATAAGGACTGTTGAAACGAGCAGTTACGTTCCAATCAATTGTGCGGATATCATCACCCGGCATATATTCACGAACTTCACTGAAAGCCATACCGCGCCCCTTAAAGGCCGTGTGGTATTCCCCTGAAAAAATCTGGTTTGAAAGACCACGCGTCTTTATCTCAATCTTACGTACTTTTTTTAATAGCTCTGTTGTTTCCATTTTTTCTCACCACCAAGTACACTAAGTTCACAGAGACTTAGTGACCTTGTGCCCTTAGCGGTAAAATTATTTAAGGCACTTCAACTGCATTCAGAATTTCTGCAATAACATTTTCACTGGTAATATTCTCCGCTTCCGCTTCGTAGGTCAATCCTACTCTGTGACGCAACACATCGTTGCAAACGGCACGTACATCCTCAGGAATTACGTAACCTCTGCGTTTAATAAATGCATACGCTTTTGAAGCCAAAGCAAGACTAATACTTGCACGTGGAGAACCTCCATAGCTGATCAACGGAGCAATTTTATCCAACTTATAATCTTTAGGAGCACGGGTTGCAAAAACAATATCAATAATGTAACGCTCAATTTTTTCGTCCATATAAACTTCGCGGACTACTTCTCTTGATTTCAGTATTTCTGCAGTAGTGAGGATTTTACTTGTTTTAGGAAATACACCACCCGCATTCTGACGAATAATTTTACGCTCATCTTCTTTATTAGGGTAAGTAATTACCACTTTAAGCATAAAACGGTCAACCTGAGCTTCAGGAAGTGTGTAGGTTCCCTCCTGCTCTATTGGATTTTGAGTTGCAAGAACAAGAAAAGGTTCAGGCAATTTAAATGTCTGGTCACCAATAGTTACCTGCTTTTCCTGCATTGCTTCCAGCAAAGCACTTTGCACTTTTGCCGGGGCTCGGTTAATCTCATCTGCCAAAATAAAGTTAGAAAAAATAGGCCCTTTACGAACAGTGAACTCTTCCTTTTTCTGGTTATAAATCATGGTTCCGATCAAGTCGGCAGGTAAAAGGTCAGGAGTAAACTGTATGCGACTGAAACCTGCATCAATACACGAAGCCAATGAATTAATCGCTAATGTCTTTGCCAATCCGGGAACACCTTCCAGCAAAATATGTCCGTTGGAAAGCAACCCGATAAGTAAACGTTCGGTCATGTATTTCTGACCTACAATTACCTTATCCATTTCCATTTGAATAAGGTCAACAAAAGCACTTTCGCGCTGTATTTTTTCGTTTAGTTCTTTTATGTCCATAAGTGATAGCTTTTAAAATTGCGGACGCAAATTTAACATCTCTGAAGTATGTTTAAGCAAATAAGATTGGTTAAAAATTGTTAACGAATTAATGTACCATTACCGGTAATTAATCTGCACCGAAACAATTTGTAGTATTGCAGTATATATCCATCAAAGTGAAAGCTAAAAATCTACTACTACTTCTATTCCCTTTACTTATCTTTTCGTGCACACAACCACCAAAAATAAACTTCACCTGGCTGGAAGGCAAATGGATTCAAACCAATGGTGATGCCAACTTTCACGAAGAGTGGACAATAGTAAATGACTCGCTTTTTGAAGGCAGAGGTTATGTTGTAGATGGTATCGACACACTGTTCTCAGAAAAACTTAAAATTAAAAACGACAGGGAAAGGCTGTATTACTGTGTGGAAATGGCAACCGGTCGTGTTGCTGAATTTAAATTGATTTCAGAAGCGCCTGAAAAATTGATTTTTGAATTGCCTGAGAATGATTTTCCTTCTAAAATAATTTACACTAAAATGTCGGATAATGAAATGACAGTGGTATTGGAAGGCATTGACAACGGGACGGAAGTAAAGGATGAACTTATTTTCAGCCGGAAGTAAGCAGTATGCAGAATATTTCAAAAGCTACACTCAACGATGTAATAGCACTAAACTCACTTATTAATTCTGCTTATCGTGGAGAAAGTTCAAAAGCAGGATGGACCACTGAAGCTGATATATTAGGCGGACAGCGCACGGATGAAGAAGATTTAAGAACTATTATTTCCAAGCCCGACTGTACAATTCTAAAATACACCAACGCTGCCGATGAAATCATTAGCTGTGTGCGATTGGAAAAACATGGCACTAGAATGTATCTCGGCATGTTAACGGTTTCACCTGTTTTGCAAGGTGGTGGAATTGGTAAACAAATGATGGCTGCCTCAGAAAAACTGGCAAAAGAACAAAACTGCACTACCGTTTATATGCAGGTAATTGAAGGTAGAGATGAATTAATTTTATGGTATGAACGCCAGGGCTATATTGATACAGGAGAAAGAAAACCGTTTCCTATGAGCGATCCGCGCTTTGGAATTCCTAAAAAAGAACTGGAGTTTATTATAATGGAGAAAGCACTTTAAACTCTGTAGGTTTCTATAATCTTTCTTCCTGCCTCCTCATCAATATCAATACTCACTTTTTTATGAGGATTGTTTTCTCCCTTCAAAATTTCAATCTTTGATTTAGGCACTTCAAATATTTCTGAAAGATATTTAACAAGGTATTTATTTGCCTTACCTTCCAAAGGCTGCTCTTTGATTTTAACTTTAATACTACCGTCCTGCTCAACAATAAATTCGTCTTTTCTGCTACCGGGCTTAATGGTTAAATGAAGTATCATTTAGCAACTGATTTCTTTACTTTTTTCAGCGTCAGTAAATTCATCGAATTGCTTCCTAAGCCTTGCACATCTTTATTTACAAAGCGCAGAACACGGTCATAATAAAGCGGAACAACCGGTGAATTATCAATGATGATGCTGTCCATTTCGCGATAGAGTATATAACGCAAACTGTCATTCACTTCATTCAAAGCAGTTTCATAAAGCTTGTCGTATTTATCATTTTTAAATAATGTATAGTTTGGTCCTTTAGGCGTAAAGTTTTTTGAATAATAAAGCGCAAGAAAATTTTCCGCATCGGCATAATCTGCAATCCATGACTTGCGCCAGAAAAGAGATTGAGCATTGGCCACCATTTCTCCATGTGTTCCGGGCGGGTTTACTTCCATCTTAATTTTCACCCCAATTTCCGAAAGCTGGTGTTGTATATATTCACATAAATCAAGATACTGGCTGGTAGTATGCAGAGTAATTTCGGGCAATCCTTTTCCATTAGGATAGCCTGCCTGAGCAAGTAACTCACGCGCTTTTGCCGGGTTATAATCATAGCCTTTCAACTCCTTGCTGAACGAAGGTAATCCATCAGGAACAAAGCCATTCACCGCAGGTGCTCCGATATTATTACGGATATAACGCATCATTTTCACACGATCAATTCCGTAATTGATTGCTTGCCGAATTTCTTTTTTTCTGATCGGACTTTTCTTTACTATTTCCAGACTATCATTCAGCAAAAAGCCAAGGTATTCTGTATTCAGGAAAGGTTGTGAAATCAAATTCACCTTATCTCTAAACTCTTCTTTCAATTCCCCCGAAGGAGTAATGATAGCATCTTTGTAACTCCCATCATCCAGGCCCGAAAGCATATCAGTATTTCCTTTTACAAATTCCAAAAACGAACTTTGCGGATCGTTAATAAATGTGATAGAGACAGCATCTAAATAAGGCAGTTTATTTCCGTCCTCAGTTTCAAAATAGTTTTCGTTTTTGTGCAACACTAATTTAACTCCTTCATACCACCATTTGATTTTAAAAGGTCCTGTGCCAACCGGATTTCTTCCAAAATCTTTTCCGTAAAAATCAACCGCTTCTTCAGGAACTACGGAACAATACTGCATTGTAAGCATTCCTATAAAAGGCGGAAAAGATGTTTTCAGATGAATAGCAAACGTTGAATCATTAGTTGCTTCAAAGCCTTTCCCATTTGTGAAATCCACATTATTAAAAATCCACCTTCCCGGTGAAAGAACCTTTTCATCAACAATGCGATTGAAACTATATACAAAATCAGAGGCAGTAATCTTTCTTCCTTTTTGATTTGTGAAAACCTCACTGTCATGAAAATAAACATCCTCACGCAAATGAAAAGTGTAAACCAAACCCTCTTCCGAAATCTCCCAGTTCTTTGCTATACAAGGCTGAATGCGGGTCTCATCATCCATCTGTACTAAGCCATTAAACAGCTGATTTGCCGCCCAGATGTTTGCCATTGTGCGGGAAAACGCAGGATCAAGAGAAGTAATTCCTTTGGGTTCGTTGTAACGGAAAACTGTTTTGCCTTCATGGCTATTCTTTTTCCCGGAACAGGAAAAAAGAAATACACTAATTAAAAAACACAAAATAATGTCTTTAAATTTCATGAGGGCGAAGATATACGTTTTGAAAAAGCCAATTCACTACTACTTTGTTTTTATCTGCTTTCAATTTACTTTATTAATCGTTAACTTTACACTCCTTTAAAAACGGTGTCGAAAGAAGAAAATGGAAACCACGATAGATTTAGAAGCAGAAAAGAAAGAGATACTTAAAGCCTACCGACACCTTTTGCGCAACACCAAACGCTATCAGGCTAAAGGTGATTTGCAACTCATTCGCAAAGCTTTTGACCTTGCCCTTGAAGCGCACAAAGACATGCGCAGAAAATCCGGTGAGCCGTACATTTATCATCCGCTTGCAGTTGCTGAAATTGTTACAGCCGAAATCGGCTTGGGTGCAAAGTCTATTGTTTGCGCACTTCTGCACGATGTTGTAGAAGATACGCACATTACATTAGAGGACATCCGCAGTATGTTTGGCGATAAGGTTGCCACCATTGTTGACGGACTGACAAAAATCTCCGGAGTTTTTGACCATACATCAGCAACTACCTCCATACAGGCTGAAAATTTCCGCAAAATGCTGCTTACGCTCAGCAGCGATGTGCGCGTTATTCTTATCAAACTTGCCGACCGTTTGCACAACATGCGTACGCTTGACAGCATGGCACGCGACAAGCAATTAAAAATTGCATCGGAAACATTGTATCTCTACGCACCGCTTGCGCACCGTTTAGGTTTGTATGCGATTAAAACCGAGATGGAAGACTTGTCGCTGAAATACACCGAGCCCGAAGTGTATGAAAGCATCAGCAATAAATTGATAGAAACACAGCGTCAGCGCCAGCGTTTTATCAATAAATTCAGCTTTCCTATCATGAATTCGCTGAACGAGGCAGGACTTGATTTTGATATAAAAGGGCGCACAAAAAGCATTTATTCCATCTATAAAAAGATGAAAAAACAGGAAGTTCCTTTTGAGGAAGTGTATGACCTGTTTGCCATCCGCATTATTTTAAATTCAACTCCCGAAAACGAAAAATCTGATTGCTGGCGCACTTATTCTATCGTTTCTGACCATTACGTTCCCAACACAGAACGTATGCGCGACTGGATTTCAACGCCAAAATCAAATGGTTATGAGTCGTTGCACACAACAGTGATGAGCAGCACCGGACAATGGGTTGAGGTACAGATACGCACCAAACGCATGGATGATATTGCCGAAAAAGGTCTTGCAGCACATTGGAAATACAAAGAATCGAGTGGTGAAAATGTGTTGGAAGAATGGATAGCAAAAATCCGTGAAGTATTGGAGAATCCCGACCCGAATGCGTTGGATTTTATTGATGATTTTAAACTCAATCTTTTTGCAGAAGAGATTTTTGTCTTTACACCAAAAGGTGAGTTGAAAACCTTGCCTGTTGGTGCTACTTCGCTTGATTTTGCTTTTGAAGTGCACTCCGAAGTGGGGATGAAATGTATCGGTGCAAAAATCAATAACAAACTGATGCCGCTTAGCTATAAGCTGAAAAGTGGCGACCAGATTGAAGTGCTTACTTCATCAAAGCAATATCCTAAAGAAGACTGGCTGGCATTTGTTGTTACCGGAAAAGCAAAATCAAAAATCAAACAAGCGCTGAAAGATGAAAAACGTCAGCTTGCCGAAGAAGGGAAAGAAATGCTGGAACGCAAATTCCGTAATCTGAAAGTAAAACCGGACAACAATACCATCAATCGTTTGGTGAAGTATTACAAGATGATGAGCCCGCTTGATTTTTATTTCCGCATTGCCAATAAAAACATTGATCTCCACGACCTCAAAGAGGCTTTGGAAGACCCCGATAAAAAAGGGTTCTTCGGTTACCTCAAGCGTTTTATTCCGGGTACAAAAGAAAAAGAAGAAAAACCAAATCAAATTGAAAATCTTGTTGCCGACCTGAACGGAAAACCTGCGCAGCTGTTGATTGGCGACAGCATGGAAAAATTAGATTACACGCTTTCAAAATGCTGCAATCCAATTCCGGGTGATGATGTTTTTGGCTTTATCACGATTAATGAAGGAATAAAAATTCACCGCGTAAGTTGTCCGAATGCAATACAGCTGATGGGTAAACATGCTTACCGAGTTATTAAAGCA
The DNA here is from genome assembly GCA_945870105.1 of Chitinophaga pinensis. Lineage (GTDB taxonomy): Bacteria > Bacteroidota > Bacteroidia > SXHM01 > SXHM01 > SXHM01. The sequence continues at coordinate 14,679 of CAMBRL010000015.1, read as the reverse complement.
AAATGGACAAGTAAAGAATCCATCGCTTTCCTTGCCGGTTTAAAAGTTACGGGAATTGATGAAGTGGGAATTGTGAATAACATCACTAAAATAATTTCAAACGAACTGCACGTAAACATGCGCTCCATCAGCTTTGAAGAGCATGACGGAACATTTGACGGAACCATTATGGTCTATGTTCACGATACACAACACCTTACCAGCCTTCTGAATAATCTAAAGAAAGTAAATGGCGTACACACGGTTACCAGAATGGATGCCAACTAAATGAAGCCAGCAGTTAAGCCCCAAGCCGAGAATATCAATAAAAACAGAAAAGCCTCTTTCGAGTATTCCTTTCTGGAAAAATATGTTGCAGGTATGCAACTGACAGGCCCCGAAATAAAATCCATTCGTGATAAACAAACCAACATTTCTGATGCCTATTGTTTTTTTATTGACGGTGAACTTTGGGTGAAAAATCTGCATATCTCTAATTACACCGAAGCATCTTACAATAACCTTGACCCGAAACGCGACCGCAAGTTATTACTCAACAAAAAAGAGTTAAACAAACTTTCTGAAAAGCTCAAAGACAAAGGACTTGCCATTGTTCCCACCAAACTGTTTATAAGCGAAAGCGGTTATGCCAAATTAGAAATTGCGCTTGCAAAAGGAAAAAAGATTTACGACAAGCGTGAAGACATCAAAGGCAAAGACGCAAAGCGGAATATGGACCGGGCGATGAAGAATAAGCGCTGATTAAGCGGCTTTACCTATTTTTCTGAGACGATAACCGGGCGCGTGGTTTCGGAATATTTCAGCAATTATTTCAGAAACATTATCAGGGTAATCAACCTTAACAATTTTATCTGAGTTCAGCCATTCGTGCAAAACAGAGCGATGCTTTTTCTTTAACGATTTCATAACGGCAACACCCATTTGCTTTAAAGCCTCAGCATTACACTGCTGTTCATATTGGCTTTTCATGGGAATAACCATGAGTTTCTTTTTTAAATACAATGCTTCTGAAGGGGTTGCAAAACCGGCACCACACAATATTCCTGTGCAGGTGGTTAGGCTTTCCATGAAATGCTTGCTCTCAATCGGACGGATAAGAACATTGTTTTTGATGTACGCCTTTTTAGTGTGCTTGGAGAAAACCTCCCAACGTACATCAGAAAAATAGTTAAGTCGATTAATTATTTTATTGTCGGAATAGGATGGTAAATAAACGGTGTAATGCCCGTCATCTTTGGTTTTAAGCTGACGAATCTCTTTACGTATAATAGGTGTGTAAATACTGTTATTGTAGCGCTGAAAATGAAAACCGTAAGCAGCGGTAACAGGTGCATAATAATTCAATACCAAACGCCCGAGCTTATCGTCATCTTCTGCGCGCGGTGAGTTGGGAGCAAGAACTGCCGCCTGATTACTTAATCCAATGCAGGTTTTTTCTGCAAGAAAACATGCCCAAGATGAAACAGGTTCAAAGTCGCTGATAACAAGGTCGTAATCATTTACAGGGAGCTTCTTCACCTCTTTGTAAAACCTGCGTACTCGGTTTTTACTCCATGTTTGAAAATAGTTGATGCCACCCTTTTGTCCGAAGACAAAACTCAAACCTTTGAACTTATATTTTACTTCAAAAGGCAATTCAATGTCAGACGAGAAGCCGCTGACAAGGATATCCACCTCACCTCTCTTTTGCAATTCGGGGATTATTTCAATGGCTCTGCTGATGTGCCCGTTTCCTGTTCCCTGAATTGCGTAGAGGATTTTTGTCATTTAGAATAGTCCGAAGAAAAGTTTTTTGCCCGGCTTACCGATTGGTTCGGGTGGTGATTTCTTATTTGCGTGGTAGTTGAGCGGAAGGAATTCCTGTAAGAGGTTTGCATAAAGTTCATTGGTAGTTAGTTCTTCTTTATGCTCGTCATCGTGTTTTGAATTTTGAGCAAGTTTATCAGCGCTGTAGTTATAGATGCTCCATTCACCATTGTTATATTCAAGTCCGGTCAGGTTCTCTACCCAGTCGCCTGAGTTGAGGTAGGTGATATTTCCTTTGTCGGTTTTTATGTCGCGTATTTCCGGTTTGTGGATGTGGCCACACACTACAAAATTGTATTCGTTGGATATTCCTATTTCGGCAGCGGTCACTTCAAAGTTATTGGCGTGTTTTACTGCACCTTTAACACTGTCTTTTATTTTTTTTGAGAGTGATATTTTTTCTCTTCCTGTTTTCTCAAGAATGCGGTTTATAAATCGGTTGAAAACAATGAGTAAATCATAACCTTGTCCTCCCAGCTTGGCAATCCACTTGGTGTGTTTCATGGTTACATCAAACACATCACCGTGAAAAATCCATGCTCTTCCTGCTTCGAGGTTAAGAACAATTTTGTTGACGATTTTGAATGAGCCTAATTCAAAGCCCTCAAACTTGCGCATCATCTCGTCATGATTTCCGGTAACGTAATAAACCTTCACGCCTTTGGCTATCATGCCGGTGATTTGCTTTATCACCTGCATGTGTTCTTTAGGGAAATAGCTTTTGCTGAATTGCCAGATGTCTATTATATCGCCATTGAGCACCAGCGTTTCGGGCTTAATGCTTTTAAGGTATTTAACCAGTTCGGCTGCATGACAGCCATAGGTGCCGAGGTGAACGTCTGAGATAATAGCTACCTCTACTTTACGCTTTGGAAATTTCGCCTCTCCTTCTTTTTGCATGTGTATTATTTTATGGTACAAAGAAACTTCAGCAACGCTAACTGATTATTACTGCTTTATTAAATATCATTTAGTTATTAATAACAACATGTTGATAAACTCAAATGAATAAACAGCAGAAAAAGGTGTTGTGATTTTCGTGGCGCAAAAAACGACTATCATTAAAAACGGAATACTAACACCTTGTTAATTCACGGTTAATTATAAAAATCAAAAAGCCCCCTTACATTTCTGCAAGAGGGCTTTTGATTTTAAAAATGTGACAGATTATCTAACCAACAGTTTTACTGTGCGGGTAGATTTATCAGTTACAATGCGTGCAAAGTATAAACCTGCTGTTTGACCTGTAGCATCAAATTTCAGATTGTGTACTCCGTCCATTGCTTTACCGTTGAAAAGATTAGCCACCATTTTGCCTTCCATATTGAAGACAGTAACATTCATGTTGGTTTTCTCATTCAGGGTAACTGCAATTGTAGTCTCGGTAGTAAACGGATTTGGATAAGCCATCACGTTAGCTATTGCAGGGATATGATCTTCAATACCCACAGTAATATCAACGTTCTGGATAATGGTATCGTTACCACACGGGCTGTATGCAATTAATGTAACCTCATACGTTCCGCTTGCAGTGTAAGTATAAGTAGGATTCTCGTCTGTTGATACATCGTTATTGGTTCCGGTTACACCAAAATCCCAGAAGTAAGAGTCACCATCAGTAGAAGCATTATCAAAAGTAGCAGCAAACTGATTTGATGAAGATGAGAAATCAGCAGTTGCTCCTGCTAAGAAAATTGTTCCGGTGTAAACAGTATTTTGCGGATCCCAGTTAGCCCAGCACAGTGTCCAGTCTGTAGCACCGAATGCGCCTTTGTAAGTAACGTCTTCAAAGAAGGCATCCTGCAGGTTAGCATTAGTAAAATCTGCACCGCTTAACAATGGTGAACCTGATTGTGGTAACAACACAGGTGCTGTTAAATCGTTGGTAGGGTAATCAACCAACAGGTTGTTATTATCAGTAAGGGTAGTGTTATTGAAACCTGAAGTTGCATACCAACCGTCAATATCCCAAATGCTTGACCCGGCAACAGCCAATGGATCAGTGTGTGCAGAAAGAACGTTGTTGCGGAATTGCAACAGGTTGTTGGTTGCATTACCTTCAGTAGTTGCAGCATCAATCAGCAAACCAACAGGGTAACCTGCAGTCAACGAATTATAAATGCAGGTCTGTGTGTTTCTGCGCAGGTGAGCCGAGCGTTTGTAGTTGCTATTGATAGTAGTGTTTGCATCTAACAACGGACCAAAAATGCTGAAGTTTGAGAAGATAGGGCGAGTAGCCGGTACAGCAGCTGTTCCTGTTGCATCGTTATCGCTTTCAAAACCATTTGAACCGCTTTGGTCAGCTACAGAAGCATCACGTACAGAGATACCGAACTGTAATTTTCCGCTGAAACCGTTGTCGGTATCAAAATCATCATCCCAACCGCGGTGAGCAATAAGGTGTTTTGCATTTACACTTCCGCCAAACCACTCGTATGAGTCATCGCCTGAATAAGAAATCTGGATGTTTTCGATTGTTGTTCCGCTACCTACTCCACCCATTGTTAAACCATTAATCTCCTGGTTAGGCTGGAAAGGAATTCCCGGGAATTCAATACGCAGATACGTTAAAGAACCTGAGTTGTCAGCATCGTCAGGGCTATTGCCACCACCGAATGTTGCTCCTGTTCCGCCTTCCACAACACCTTCGCCACCCGGCAGGTTGATAGTAGCTTTACCGCAAAGGATAATACCACCCCAATCTCCATAGGTACGTTGACCTGCAGCCTGGTTAGATGTGAAAACAATTGGCTGGTTCACTGTTCCGTTTGCAATCAGCTTACCACCTCTTTCAATAATCAAAGTTGCTTTAGTTGATTGCTCTCCGCGGATAAGTGTTCCCGGTTGAATAGTTAGTGTAGCACCATCTTTTACGTAAACAAAACCGCTCAACAAATACGTGTTGGTATTGTACCATGTTGTGTTGGTAGTGATGTTTCCTGTAACGGTAATCGCTTCGCTGCTTAAGTTAACAGTTTGTGTTCTGCTGTTTGTTCCGCAGGTATTAGTAGCTGCTAAAACAACATCGTAAGAACCATCGCTTGCATAGTTGTGGGTAGCATTGGTAGTAGTTACGTTTGCACTTCCATCATCAAAATTCCAATCGTAGGTATTTCCGTTTCCGGTTGAAGTATTGGTGAAGTTAACCAACAGAGCAAATGCCTGTGCTACAAAGTTTGCAACAGGTGCAGCATTTACAGTTACTGCAGTTTGTGTTGACGTTGCTGTGCAACCATTGCCATCCGTTACAGTAACACCGAAAACTCCGGTAGCACTAACTGTGATAGCCTGTGTTGTTGCTGCGTTGCTCCACAGATAAGAAGAATTTGAAGCAGCAGTTAAGGTAACTGTGGTAGGTGAACAAACAGTTGTAGGTCCGCCAGCAGTTACTGTTGCATCCGGGGTGTTTACGGTTACAGTTGTTGGTGCTGAAGTAGCTGTGCAACCTCTTGCGCTCCACACCTGAACTGAATAATCATCTGAGGTAGTAACGTTAATTGATTGTGTTGTTGCTCCGTTACTCCAAAGAAAACTTGCTCCTGCGCTTGCAGTTAAAATTACTGAACCACCGTTGCAGAATGTTGTTGGTCCGTTTGCGTTAATAGCAATTACAGGTGTGTAATCAACTGCTCCGTTGTAAATTTCGTTTTGCGGATCCCATTCTGTCCAGCAAGCTGTCCAGTTCTGGTCGCCAAAAGCACCACGGAAAGTAGTAGGCTCAAAATAAGAATCCTGTAAATCGGTATTGGTAAAATCAGCACCGCTTAAAAGTGGTGAACCTGAAAGTGGTAAAAAGTCAGGGTCAGCTAAGTTGTAACCGTCAGCTACCATTAAATCAGTATTGTTAGCCAATACGGTGTTATTAAAACCGGTTGTGTTAAACCATGCACCGATATCCCATGTGCTTGAAGCAATGGTATCCATTGGATTTGGGCAACCTGCTATAACGTTATTACGGAATTGAAGTAATCCGCTTATTGCATTTGTTTCGGTTGTTGTTGCATCAATTAATAATCCGATAGGGAAACCTGAAATCATTGAATTGAAAATATTGGTTGCAGTGTTTCTGCGCAGGTGAGCTCCTCTTTTGAAGTTGCTGTTGATGCTTGTAGTTCCGTCAACTTTAGGACCGAATGTGCTGAAGTTAGAAAACACAGGGCGTGTTTGAGGAGTTGCAACAGTTCCGGTTGCATCGTTATCCGTTTCAAAACTGTTTGAACCGCTTTGGTCAGCAATGGCAGGATCGCGAAGCGAAACACCGTATTGCAGTTTTCCTTTAAATCCGTTGTCGGTATCAAAATCATCGTCCCAGCCGCGGAAAGCAACAAGGCGTTTAGCGTTTACTGTTCCGCCAAACCACTCATATGAGTCATCGCCTGAATAAGAAATCTGAATGTTTTCAAGTGTAGTTCCTGTTCCTACAGCACCCAATGTAAGACCATTGATCTCCTGGTTAGGCTGAAAAGGAATTCCGGGAAATTCTATACGAACATATTGAAGTGTACCTGAGTTATCGGCATCATTGGGTGTAAGGCCACCACCAAAGGTAGCACCTGTTCCACCTTCCACAACGGCAGTACCACCGGGATGATTGGTTGATGCATTACCGCAGATGATAATACCACCCCAGTCGCCATAGTTACGCGCTGTTGGATTTTGGTCTGAAGTAAATACGATGGGCTGGTTAGGAGTTCCGATAGCAACCAGTTTTGCTCCGCGCTCAATAATCAACGCGCCTTGTGTTATTTTTTCTCCTTTAATAACTGTTCCTGCTTCAATAGTTAATACGGCAGGTGATTTTACATAGACCCAACCGCTTAATACATAAACGTTGTCGTTGGTCCAGTTTTGATCGGCAGTAATATCGCCCGTAATGACGGTTTGTGCAATACTACCTGCAATGTTGGCAACAATGAGTGCTGCCGCAAGTAATAGTTTTTTAGCCACGGAATTAATTGTTTTCAAGCGGAGTGGCTGAGCTCGCATGATACTGGTGTTGCTTTTAGCATCTTTTGTAGTTGCTCGGTTCATGATGATATTTTTTAGTTTTTAGTTGGCGCAAAACTATTCGCACAACATCACGGCAGAATAAATTTGAGGTTACATGATTCTTACCATTGCGTTAAGGGAATGTGAACAGGTTTATTAAACAACAAAACCCCGCAAGAGGCGGGGTTTTGTTGTTGGATGACCACACCCCCAGCCCCTCTCCTTGAAATAAGGAGAGGGGGGCAGTGTACGTTTCTATAATATGGTTATCTCGTATGTTCCTGTGTTTGGACCTGTGTAAGAAATGTTGAAGTATGGTTTGAAGTCGGAGAAATTAACGGTGTGGGTTTCTTCTTGTCCGGGTAAAAGTGTTGAGCCGTTTGAACCGCTGAAGGCTTCATCGGGGGCATTGGCAAGATAAAAATTGATGCCGCCAATCATGGGCGTTGTTGTTGTGTTTTTAATTTTTACTGTAATACCAATCATCCAAGGGGTGGATGAAGGATTGAAGATGTTGATGATTTGTGCTGAGTTGATAGTGCCTGTAATTGGGGCAAGGTGCAACAGTTCGATGTTGCGTGTTAGTTCTTCACCAGCGGAAATGTGAACATTTGATTCGAGGTTGGTTTGATAGAAAGGATGTTCCCAATACAAGTCATAGTCGTTTGGAAGGATGTTGGCAAGTGAATATTTGCCACCGATTTCGGCAATGGTTTCAGCAATTTTTTCATTAATACCTGTGAGTGTGATGTAGAACTTAGCACCCGGCAGCGGAATTTCTTCTTCGTTTTTGATGTTTCCGCGAACTTTAGCAGTAGTAGAGCCAAGGTCGAGAATTATGCGTGCTTTAAAATAGTTGGTAACGAAGTTGGGTTGTGAAGCCTTCAAAGTATTTACCATTTTGTCCATTTGCTTTTTGAAAAGATTGTCGCTGATGTCGCGGACAAGTGCTTTGATGTTTTCAATTGCGGTGGAGCGTGTGATAATTGCCTGACGCGGATTTTGAATGGAGGTGCGGTAAAGTCCGATTGCGGTGAATAAGTCGGTAACATCAATGGGTGTATAACCGAACATTCCCGCAAGGGCAGCGTGAGTGTTTGCAAGGTTGTGGATTTGTTCGCAGATGTCGTCTATTTCTTCTTTTTTAAATCTTGCCATTTGTGTTTCGGTGTAAGTAACGGCAACACGCAGGGTGTTATCATTAATAGAAGCGGCATAAGCACTTACCGCGTTTCCGCATTTCAGGGCTAAGAGTGTCATGGTGGTGCGTAGCTGATTGGTGTCGAGGGTAACACCTGTAGTGTTTGAGTCGGCAAGAGCGGTTAGGTTGTCAATAAGGACAAGTTTGGTATCGGCACTTGTTTTTGTTGTAGCAAAGGCAGGGATACCCATTGTTGGTGTGGGGTTGTTTGTGCACCATACAAGCGTTGCACGAATCATGTTTACACGGTTTGAGACTGCTGTTTCCATAGTTTTTGTTTTTAGGGATTTATTGATTTAGTGATTTGGGGAATTGGTGATTTAGTGAATTAGTGATTTATAGAATTGGTGCGATTTGTTTGATGATGAGTTGGGTTTGTTTGACTGGTAGCGCGAATTGTTTGACTGCGAGAACGAATTGTTTGACCGCAAGCGGGGTTTGTTTGATGATGAGTGCCGTATGTTTTGTGATGAGCCTGACCTGTTTGATGATGAGCCTGACATGATTTACAATGAGTTGGATTTGTTTGGCAGTGAGCGCGAATTGTTTGATGATGAGCGCGAATTGTTTGACTGTGACCGGGGTTTGCTTGAAGGAAAATCTGTTATTTCTTTTGATTTCAAGGACTTATGAATTTTTAAAAAGCGACTGGCGTAATGGGGTGAGACTTCGGAAAAGGGTATTTCAAACAAAATGCAGATGTCTGAAATTGTTTGAGGGGTGAGGATTTTTGTTCCTTTATAATAGCATGAACCATTGGTAGAACAAAAGCCGGTTCTTTTAAGAAATTCTTCCCGTGTGATTTTGTGTTTCTTAAGTGCTTTAAGAAAATCTTCATGAATAATACTGTAAAGTGATTTGTAATTAAACTCCTTTGCCATTGGAGTGGCAAATGGAAGCATAATGATTTTTCAATCACAGTAATTTAATTACACTGAGGGAGTAAAGGGAAATTTAGGACGGAAAGGCTAATTGCAAATTGGCTGATGTTGGGAGCGGCATTATGGATGTAGTAATTTGTTTTTAAATGGTATCCATGAGAACGCTACGCTTAGTTGCAAATGCGGCTCATCGGGGGAGTTTTCTTTTATTACTTTTTGCTTGCCCAAAAAGTAAAACAAAAAAGGCACCACGCTGACCACCCCCTGACCCAGTCCTTCGGACACATCAGCACAGGCTGGCTCGATGTCCACAGGACATCGACCACCTTGAAATAAGGATGGGGAAATGTGCACGTACTCAGCTGCCCACAGGCGATGGACGAGAGAACGGGTTGGTGGCTAAAAAATGATTAAAGGCAGGATGCCTTGTTAATAGCAGCGTAGCGGGTCGCTACGCTGAACGGGAGCGGCATTGCAAATGCCGCTCAGCGGGGGTTACCCTTTTGCTCTTTTCAGTCGATTTTGTTTGAAATATGCTTTCAATTGCTCAAAGTTCATGTCGGCAATTTCCAATGAAATTTTGTCTTTGATTTCACGCATACTTTTTACTGCGTCAAATGTCTTTACTGTTTTTTTAATTTTTGTTTTACTCATGACTATATTGTTTTTTATTCTACTATGTCTTTGGGTGAACGGATTTCTAATGGCGGAAAACCAAGTTTGATATTAACTGAATTGTATCCTCTGATACGATAAATATTTACGATGTGTTTGAAATTCCAACTTACAAGAATATCAACTTTGCTGACGGTTGCAATTGCGATATGCAAACAATCGTTTCGGCTAGTCTTACCAACTACTTTTTCTTTGATGTAAGTGTCGGCAAGCAAAACTGCATCCTTCGTGATTTCAACAAACTCAATGCTGTTCTTAGGCAACGATTTATAAAAGTCCCGAATTTCTTTACGGGCTTTCATGATTTCTTCTTCAGCTACTTCGGAAATAACAGCTTTGATTTGCCCAAGTTTAACTCTCTCCATTAAAATGGTAGAATGCTCTTCAAACTCGGTGTCAAAAACTCCACTTAAAACTGATGTGTCAAAATAAAATCGTTGTTGCATAGGTGAGGCGAAGGTAAGGAAAAAGGGATAATTTATTTTTCAGTTTATTAATATGTTGCTCATTTTCATACTTAGGGATTGAAAATCATAGTTGCCGAGACTGCAAAGATTAAATGCAACGAGCGAAACAGGCTCGCTGCTGCAGGGCAGGGTTTTCTGGGTTTTTGACTAAGGGGACAATAGAAGGCAGGATGCCTTGTTAATAGTAGCGTAGCGGGACTCTACGCTGAACGGGGATTTAAGAGAGATGCTGAAATAACCCTTCGACAGGCTCAGGGTGACAAAAACCAGTATGACGTTTTAAAATCTGTAATTCAACCCCAGCGTATAATAACTACCTCTTCTGTACGATTGCATTTGCTGATCGTTGTTACTGGTAATTTTCCCGTCTTCGTTAGCATCCTGCACCAGCAGATAAGGCTGATTAAGAATATCCTGTATCCCGAATTTCACATCTAAGCGTTTCCACAAACGTTTGGTAATGGTAAGGTCAAGCGTGTTGCGCGGCATCTCATACACATCAGGCGTACCGTACGAACCAACAATCACAATACGCTCCCCTATTACATTGTAAAGCAAATTCACCTGCAAGCCTATGCTGTCGTTCTGATAATAAATTCCGCTGTTAATGATGTAAGGCGATTGTCCCATCATCGGGCGGTTTTCGCTTTGGCCCTGCGCTTTGTCTCCCAGATTTATTTTGCTCCAGATATAACTTGCGTTCAATACCACTCCTAAGTTTCTTACAAAAGGAGTTTTTAAGGTGTTGAATGTTTTACGCACTTCCAGTTCTATACCGGTGCTTGTTGCTGATTCCGCATTGCGGTAAGTATAGTTACGTGTTCCTCCCGAACCTGTGCCCGGAACAAAATACGTTTCAATAGGATTAATAAAATTCTTGTAAAACGCACCCACGCTGATTACCTCACCAAGTCCCGGATAATATTCCCAACGTGCATCGTAGTTATAGATGCTTGGTGTCTGCAACGAATCATTTCCGTAGTTCACGCTGTTGAAGTTGAAATCATAAAACGCATAAGGCGCCAACTCACGAAACTCAGGTCTGTTAAGCGTGATACCAAAACCACCGCGTATCAGCATCTTCTCGCTGATGTTGGCAGTAAGATTTGCCGAAGGCAACAAACGGATAATGTGGTTATCCACATTCACAGGATTACCTGTAACCGTGTGGCTCTCCAAACGCTGACGATTGTTCTCAACACGTGCCCCTGTGTGCAGGTTCAGCCATTTTGCAAACGGAATATCCAACGCAAGGTAATAAGCAATCAAATCATTTTGCGCGGTGTACGTATCGCTTTTGCGGGTGTCTTCGTCAATTTTTATACCTGTGGTTGAGTTAATGTTGGTGTCATTGAAAAGCTCATCAAGAGACACCGCGCGCAGCGAATTATCAAACTGAAAAACATTAGCAGATGCATAACCCAGGTTACGTGCGCTGAACTGTCTCCACTTGCGCTCGAGGTAAAGCCCTGCAGTAACTTTGGGCTCAAACTTCCCGATGTGCAGTTTCTGTTCAATGTTGGCTGTTCCGGTCATCAACTCTTCGTAAAGATCAAAGTACAACCTTCCCAGAAAGAAAGGAGTTGCACCAAAAGGAACGTAGGTTTCATAAGGATCTTCAGGTGCTGCATTAATATCTTTTGCAGTTCTTACACGTCTCCAGTCCGGCTCTTCTTTCTTAGCCTTTGAATATGCAAGTGTCCAGTCAATTTTTGTTTTGTCTTCAAACAGTTTGTGCTCACCGCTTAGCTGACCGGTGTAAATACTGCGGTTCATGTAATAATAAGAATACTCTTTGCGCAGCTCTCCTTCTTCAAAGTTTATACCGTCACGCAAGGTGCTTTGGTTCATACCCGCCTGATTGAAAATATTTTTGAATTCAATTTTATGATTCAAAAAGTTAAATGACCAGTTGTGCAACAGTCCAACACGCACATTATTGGAGTAACGACTATCGTTGTAATCAAAAATGGTATCGCTGTATTGTGTTACAGGATTAAAAGTATTGTAATCCGTTCTGCGCGAAACAAAATACTGATTGGTGTTACTGTAGTTCAAGGCAGTGATGTGTCCTATGTGAACTTTCTTAATATCAAACTTGCGTGCAAACGTAAAATTGAAACGTTGGTCGGGTGCAGCCTTTGAATTAACAGTTCCCCAGTTATTGCTCAGTGAACGCCCCAATGAGGTCAGTTGCTCCATATCATTAGTGTTGGAAACATCACGCACGTTTGCAGGAAAACCATCAGGCAACGAGCGACTTCCGTCATCAAAACCCATCCAGTCTGTTTTGCTGCCCGGATTCATGTAAAAATCATTGAACGTTGTGCCTTGTCTGAAAGAAGCCGAGTAACCTGCCGAAACCATATTCTCGTCAGGAGTGTTTTTTGTAAATACTTTAATAACACCACCTGCAAACTCACCGGAGATTTCCGGTGCAGGACTTTTGTAAATCAAAATCCTGTCGATCATGGCACTTGGTATCATGTCAAACGAAAAGGCCTTTACATCCGATTCGGTGCTGGGTGTTGTTACATTATTAAGGTAAACAGAATTGTAACGTTCGCTCAAACCGCGCACCATTACAAAACGGTCGTTCATGATAGTAACACCCGGCACACGCTTAATAACTTCAGAAGCATCTCTGTCCTGCGATTTTGCAATCTGCTGCGAAGAAATTCCGCTTACAACAGCAGTGCTGCGTTTCATTTCAGTAAGAACAGCATTCTCGGTATGCGTTACTTTTTGTGCTGATACTTTTGACTCTTTCAACTGCTGAACCGATGACTGAAGAGTAAAATCAAGCGTGGTGGCTTCTCCCGCTGTCACTGTTATATTTGCTTTTGAAACAGGCTCATAACCCACAAAACTTGCCACAATTTCATAAACGCCTTCGCTAACTGTGATTTTATAATTTCCGTCAAAATCGGTGGTTGAACCGTTAGCAGTTCCTTTAATACTAACGTTTGCAAAAGGAACAGGCACAGCTTTACCATCCACTACTTCTGTCACCTTTCCGATAATGAAACCGGGCTTTTCGTTGTTGGAAAATGCCGGAACGGCAAGAAGAACAGCAGCAAAAAGTATTAGTATATTTTTCATTAAATGTTGGTTTGGTTTTAGGTGCGCAAAGCAAATCGAATTGTGTAATTGTATGATGAAGCCTATGTTAAGTAAATGTTAAGTGTTAGATACTGCGCTTTATAAAACTCTCTTAAAATCAGCCACATAAACCACAACCTGATTTAAAGCAGAATTAACAATTACGTAATACTTTAGTCTCTTAGTGAAGATAGTTTTGCACCCATACTTTTCTAATCTGGCTTCATGAACGCGAAAAACACCAATCTTCCTAAAATATTGCTTGTTGATGATGAACCGGATATTCTTGAGTTTCTCAAATACAATTTAGAAAAGGAAGGATTTATTGCCTACACAGCCACTAACGGAAAAGAAGGAGTTGCACAAGCATTAAAGCACCTTCCCAATTTGATTTTATTAGACGTAATGATGCCCGGAATGGATGGCATTGAAACATGCCAGGCTCTGCGCGACTCTGAAAAATTAAAAGACACAGTAATTGCATTCCTTACTGCAAGAAGTGAAGACTACTCGCAGATTGCAGGCTTTGATGCGGGAGCTGATGATTACATCAGCAAGCCGATAAAACCAAAAGTTCTGGTCAGCAGAATCAAAGCTTTATTACGAAGAAAAAATACTCAAAACGGTCAGCCGTTGCAAAATACAGCTGATATAACAATTGACCCTGAGCGTTTTATTGTTACAAGAAAAGGAGAAGAATTAAATCTTCCGCGCAAAGAATTTCAGTTATTGAATCTGCTCATGTCAAAACCCGGAAATGTTTTCACACGCGAAAATATTCTGGGTGATATCTGGGGGCATGAGATTGTAGTGGGCAACCGCACCATTGACGTGCACATCCGCAAACTGCGTGAAAAATTAGGTGATGAATATATCCAGACAATTAAAGGTGTAGGATATAAATTCATGGGGTAGTTACTCCAAACTGAATTTTACAGGAATAGTCATCTGCACAGCAACCTGCTTACCATCCTGTTTGCCGGGCGCAAAATCTTTGAGTGAAGAAACAACACGCACCGCCTCGTTGTCTAAATCTTTACTTACACTCTTCCACACCTTTACCTTAGTTACTTTACCGGCTTCGCTTACTACATAGCTGATGTAAACGGTTCCTGAAACGGCCTGTTCTTTTGCCGGCTGCGGATAATTAACATTATCTCTGATGTGCTTTTTCAATGCCTCATTGCCTCCCGGATACTGAGGCATTTCATCCGCAAAAGCATAAACTTTAGTGTCTACGTTTTGCTGTTGTGCCTCTTGTTCAATATTCTTTCTTGCCTGATCTACTTCGGCTTTTTCTTCAGCTACTTTCAGTTCATCATATGCAACAGCAGGTGCTTCCTGAACCGAAGCGGTTCTTGAAACTGATTCCTCTCTTGTTTTTTTCTCAGCTTCTTTCTGCGCTTTTTTATCTGCAGCTTTACTCTTTGAAGCAGGAGCAACCTCAACAGACATAAGATTTTTAGAGTTTTCATCATCGTATTTACCGGCAATTCCATCGCTAACATATTTTTCAGAATCAAACGAAAAAACAGTATCCGTATATCCTGACTGACTT
>CAMBRL010000014.1 GCA_945870105.1 Chitinophaga pinensis | reverse complement strand
GGTAAACAATTCCATTTATTATACACTTCGCATAGTAGGAGTAGATTTAAAAAAAAAGAAAAAATCATTACTAGAATATTTGACAATATTATTTTTTGCTGAACGATAAATTTGCAACTTGATAGAACGGTTGCACCCGTGGTGCAAGCAAACCAATGAATCCGTTTTTGGACGCTTCAAGGTATAGCAAATCACTTCTATTTCTATATAAACCTGCGTTTATTTTACAATAAGCAGCCTGCCTGCCGCGCTGCTATTGCTTTGCCCAAACCGGAGCACATATACACCGGCAGACAAAGCACTTACATCAGCAAGCGTTTTCTCATTGTTAAGCAAAATGGTAAGCACTTCCCTTCCAGTAACATCATAAATGCCAACAGTTGCACTGCCACTGCCACTGATTGTTATAAGGCTGCTTGCCGGGTTAGGATAAACCAAAAACTCATCCGAGTTAAGTTCATTTTCTGAAACGGTAATGCAATACGTAATGTTGTTATCCACCGTTCCGCTGTTAAAATCAATAAAAGGGGCAACAATAGCAGTTTGCGTAAGGTCGCAGAAATCATAAGAGCCGCTCATAGTACCAACATTGGCCGTTGAATCCTGAGTAATAAAGTAACCCGGAGCATCGCCCGAAACAGCATCAATATTAAACCAGCTCATGGCTATTTCCACCGCACCATCATTTACAAATGAGGCATCAAAATTCACAGTATCTCCATTGTAAAAATTTCCGCCAAGCGTAATTACTCCGGTTGCCTGATTGGTAAAATCTTCAATATTCCACATACTTGCACCACCCACCATTGAATCAACATTATTCAGCACACCCCCGTTTGTAAGCCAGAAAAAACTGTGGTAATTAGTGTTAGTGTAATTGCCTGTGTTATACAATGCGCCTGTGTTCAGCAATCCGTTGTTGGTAAACGTTCCGGTATTGGTCATGCTGTCGGCATCAATAACAGCACCTGCATAATTGTTCATAGTTCCGGCATTGGTAAGTGAATCAACTGCAGGAAAGCTGCCGTAGTTGTCCAACAGGCTGTCATTATAAAAAGTGCCCGCATCAATGGTTCCGTTATTATTAATATACCCATCATTATAAAGGCTGTCCACATTGTTAATAGTTCCTGAATTGCCGAAATCCAGGTAATTGGCAAAGGTGCGGATAGCGGCTGTTCCGGTATTGCCAAAGCTGCCGCTCTGTCCCAGCAGGCGGTCAATGGAAAAATCACCGTTATTGATAAATGTGCCTCCATTGAGCAAAAAATCGCGTGAAGGAATATCCTGTAAAAGCGACCCTGAACTATTTATTGTTATAGAGCCGCCAGTGAGCAATTGCAAATCGTTGTTAAGCGTTACCGTGTGATTAATAATAATATCGTCCGTTCCGCTGGTGGGCACACAAGTACACGACCACGTAGTAGGGAAATAAAAATTGCCGTTGGCTACAGAAGTAATTTGTGCGGCTGCAGTTAATACAGAGAGGCATAGCAATGTGAGGGTGTAGAGTTCTTTCATGGCAGTATAGTTTTGTTGTTTTTTTAGAATTGTAAGCAGCTGCGTTGAATAATCTCATCTTTCATTGCATCTGAAAGGTCATTAAAATAAGCCGAATAGCCCGACACACGCACAATCAATGATGGATATTTTTCGGGGTGCAGTTTGGCATCTTTCAGCATTTCGGTATCCAATACGTTCAGCTGAATTTGCATTCCACCTTTTTTGAAATACGTAAGCAATAGACTTTTCAGAATTTCTTTGCCATGTTCACCCTTTAATGTTGCGGTATCAAATTTCGCATTCACGTTGGTGCCGTTATGAGCGCGCAGGTAGTCAATTGATGTTAAAGAATTTAATAAAGCTGTAGGACCTTTTTTGTCGGCACCATTCATGGGTGCAATACCCGATGAAAAGGGCAAACCCTTTTTTCGTCCGTTGGGAAGTGCCCCGGTTAGTTTTCCAAAACTATAGTGTGTGGTGGTAGAATAATAGCCGGCAACAAATTGCCCGCCCCGTGTGTTTTTCTTGTTTTCAAAAGCGTTGTAAAAAGTATTAGTAACCCAAACACTGTAGGCATCCACCTCCGGATTATCGTTTCCAAATTTTGCAATATTTAAAAATTCAAGCCGCATTTTTTCATTGCCCTCAAAATTGTTTTTCAGTTCCTTAATAAGTGTTGTCAGCGAATATTTTTTCTTCACAAATACCAATTGTTCAATGGCATATAAACTGTCGCCAACATCGGTAACTCCAACACCCTGCACCCCGCTGAAATTATAGATTGCTCCTCCTGCGGTTACATCTGTTCCGCTTTCAATACACCCTTCAGTAAATGCCGATGTTAATGGGGTGGGGTGAAATTTGCGGTTCCCCGTTTCAATGGGAGCCAGCACCTCCACCAATTTGCCAATCATAAAATTCACTTGCCTGATAAACGCTATTTTCACATCACCAATGGTTTTGAATGTTTCGGGATTGCCTGTTGAATAGCCATATTGTTTTATTCCACCAAAAAGTTTTCCATCGTTCAGTGCCATTTCAAGGCAAACAGGTAAATTAAAAAGAGCTGCATCGGTTGATCCGAATGTTTTTCCTGATACGCCAAGTTCAACACAACCTAAGGTGGTATATTCTTTGGCATCGTCATCAGAAAAACCACATTTTTTAAGGCTTTCAATAATCACTTCGTCATTAAAAATAGCAGGTGAGTTAACGCCTTTGGCTAAATTGGAAACTATTTTATCAATGTATTTTTGGGGTGAGCCGGGATGTATGCGTGCATGGTAATTGGGTTGGCGCATTTTTACCTCATCCATCAGCTCAAGAATGATGTAAGAAAGTTCATTTGTAACATCGTTCCCGTTTTTATCAATACCGCCAATTGTCATAGCCTGTCCGCTGAGAAAACCGCCATGACATTCGCCAATTGCATTGCTAAAGACCGGAATAATTTCTGCGCTTTTTATGCCAAAACACCCGAGCAGTTCTTTTGCCCTTTCAGGAGTAAGAATTCCTTTTTTAATATCCTGCTTATAAAAAGAATAAAGGTATTGATCGCTGCGTCCAAAACTGATACCATTATCAAGCCCTTCGAGTGTTATGGCCGTATGCAGCATCCATATAGACTGCAAGGCTTCATGAAAAGTGCATGCAGGATGCCTTGGAACATGTTGTAGGTTTTGGGCAATAAGTTCAAGTTCGTACTTCCTTTCTTCATCTTTTTCTTCTTTAGAAATTCTTAATGCTTCTTCTGAATAACGAGAAGCCATATCAATAACTCCGTTACAAATAATCTCCATAGAATTATACAAATGATACTTTTCATCTGATTTGTCCAACGACTTTTTATTATCTGCAATTTGTATCAGAATACCTTCTATCCCAATATTGATAAGCATTTCATATCCGGGAACTATGTGACCTATTCCTGCAGATTCATTAATCAGATAAAATTTGGGCTTAAGTTGGTCAGCTACAAAAGAAAATAGCTCCATAGTTGGCAGTGCCTTGTAGGCCATAAACTTTGTAAGCCAAAAAGGAACCACATCAAACAGCAGGGCACTTTTTTCTTTGTCTGAAATTTCAAGAGGATTTAGTTTTCGGTTTTTAAAACTAAACAGGTCTTCCAGCACCGGAACTCCGTGCAATTCGGGATATATCGGTCCGGCTTTACGCTTGGATGTAGTGCTGCCAACAATCAGTTCACCGGGGTAAATTTTAACAGTCTTATTTTTTAATACATACGCCAGTGCTTCGGCTTTTTGAATTACTATCGGCTTTTTCTGATTTTCCTTTTTCTTGAAATATTCAGTAATCAGTAAAGCACGTTCAGCACAAATAGAAGGTGGTGCTGTTTCAACTTCCTGTTTTAATTGCAACAATCTTTTTAAGGATTTTGCATCCGTGTTTTTTTGTGTTAATGTGCTCATGATACTTATTTTAGTATTAGTTGCTGATTATTATCTGTAAACGATGGTTGCAATATTTTCCCGTTCAAACAGCGATTGAAATTGTTTTAACTGTTCGGTTGTATAAGGGGTGAGATTAAGTGGTGAAAGAGGACTGTCAATCTTTCTGGCTTTACATTCGCCCATACTGTGATAAGGCAAGAGATGAACCGATTCTGCCCCGCATGAGGTTAAAATGTTTATGATATCGTTTACGTTAGTATCGTTTGCTGTAAAGCCCGGAATTAAGGGCACCCTGAATTCAACCGGTGCTCCCTGCATTGCAAGTCTTAGCATATTGCTTCTTATGCGTATGCTGTTACCCGAAATCAGTTTTTTATTTGTCTCAGGATTGATGATTTTTACGTCAAAATAAATCAAATCAAGATAGGGTAACAGCATCTCAAATTTTTCCCATGAAAAGCAGCCGTTGGTTTCAATTGTTGTATGAAGGCCTTCTGCTTTGCATCTTTTCAGCAGTTCCAGTAAAAAATCATGGTGCAGCGTTGGTTCCCCTCCCGAAAAGGTAACACCACCGCCTGATGTTTTGTAGTATTCAACATCACGCATTATTTCTGTCATTACTTCATCGGCAGAATATTCTTTTCCAATTATTTTTAGCGCTCCGGATACACAGGCATCAACACATTTTCCGCATCCATTGCAGAGTTGACGGTTTATTTTTAGTCCATCATTAAATGTGATGGCGTTTACCGGACAAGCATTTGCGCAATCCCTGCTATCAATACATTTATCTTCATAAACGGCAATCTGTGGTTTAAATGCCATTGACTCGGGGTTCTGGCACCAGGGACATTCAAGGTTGCAGCCTTTAAAAAAAACAACGGTTCTGATACCGGGACCATCGTGAATGGAGAATCGTTGTATATCAAAAATGAGCGGATTCATTTAAACTGAACTAATAATTGGCAGGGCATTTACAATGTGCCAATATTAGTTCAGTTGCTATTCATTTACTATGATTGCAATCATAGTTTCAGGGTTTACCAAAAGCAGATATTTTTATTACAAGTGCTACTTATCAATTGATAGCATATACTTTGCTACTTCTAATCTTTTTTCTGCTGACAAATAATCCTGCGGTGGCATTTCGGGAAAGTCTGTGCGCTTATGAACGGGCTTGGCAATATAATCAGCAATACCTTGCGGATTGTCTTTATATAAGGCTTGTATGGTCATGGTTGGGGGGCCAATCATGCGCAGGTTATAAGAGTGGCAACCGCTGCAAATGCCATAATAAATTAATCGCCCTCTGTCTTCGGTTTTAGTATCACGGGGTGGTGCAGGTTCGGCAAGCATATACGATAACACATTTGCTGTTCCTGTTGATTGACATTGCGCATAGCTATCTAATCCTATGGTTACATAGTTGCTTTTGTTTCGGATGCAACTTCCTGTTCCGCCACCTACGGCAACAATATCCACTCCTTTAGCAGTAACCATGTAAGCAATTTTTGCGGCTTTTAGTTCGTCAATAGGATTACTGCCGTTATTGCTCATAATGTTATCAAGAATAACAATGCGGTCGGGATTAGGTTCTGATTCGGGGTCTTTTGTTATGTGTGCAATAAAACTCAGGTCGGTCATTACAATACCTGCATTATCGTTTCCGGTTATGATGTTGTTTTCTATGGTTACCTCATCGGCAGCCATAACAATAATACCGGTGCCCCGCGGCAAGCTTGCCACAATGGAACCCGGTTCGCCAAAATTTTCAAGATTATTATTGATGATATAGTTGTTGCGGATGATAACATCAAAACAGGTTTTTATAGGTAAGCCCGGAGTAATGAACGCTAAAATGCCTCCGGTATTTTCGTGCACATAATTACCCTCTACCAGTGCATGGCGTGAGTTTTCTATTTCAATACCTGCAACACTTTTGAATACTTCGTTGTAGAGCACATCAATGTTATCGCACATGCCAACATAAATGGCGGCATCTTCAATGCCTGAAAGTATGTTATGCGATATTAGTCCGTTTGTGCCAAACTCGGGAAAAATTCCGTAAACCCCGGTGTCAATGATGTAATTATTGCGGATTATAAAATTATTTCCGGCTTGTCCCATAATGCCGTTGCCTTTGTAATTCATGATTTTGAAATTTTCAATCACGATATTGTTACCCGAATAGAGAATGGCATCGTTGCGGGTTTTTTCGCCTTCCAGAATAGGGTATTCGCCTTCGCGGATAAGGCCTTGCAAATAGATATTGTCTTTATCGATGTAAACAGTTTCTTTGTAGATGCCCGGGTAAACACGGATGAGGTCGCCTGATTTTGCTTTGTTTACAGCTTCCTGTATTGATTGTCCTTGTTTAACTTCTAACACATTGCGTTCTTCTGTTTGCTGCAATCTCGAAGCATTTTTTGTTCCCGCACCGCTGAAATAATTAACGGTTGGCGGAGGCGGAACATTGCTTTTTTGTTTTTTGGAGACAAGGTATCCTGCACCAAAAAGAATGGCTGCAGCGAGGAGCATACCAAGGAATTTAAAGATTGTTTTCATGTAGGGTTTTGTTTGGGTGTAAAATTATTCTGGCTGTAAAGTATTATTTTTTTTCAGGTGCACGGTCTGCAATGCAGATGGCAGTTGGTCCGGTGCTGTGGGTTTAAAGCTTTCGTCTGTGAGGGTATTAAGAAAATCAACTACCCGTTCTAATTCGTATGGGGTGAGGTTGGGTTCCCAGATATGCCAGTGAAGGCTAAGCTTTTCATTTTCTGGCACTGCATGTCCGCGCCCGCTGTTGTAAAAAGTGATAACATCCTGCAAGGATGCAAATTTGCCGGAGTGCATGTAGGGTGCTGTTTGTGCAATGTTACGTAATGTTGGCACTTTAAATCCTCCTCGCATACTGGGGTCATTAAAGGTTTTTTCTGCTCCCGGATCAAAAGGCAAATCATCCTGTTCGGGTGTTCCCAATACTGCAATTTGCTGATTGGTAAACAGTGGTGGTGTATGACATTCGGCACAACGTGCTACAAAAGAACGGAACACATTCATTCCTTCAATTTCGTTTTGCTTTAAGGATTCGTGGTATCCATGTGCATATAAATCATAACGGCTATTGAGTGAAATCAAAGATGATTCGAATGCAGCAAGCGCGGTATAAATTTCATCAGCTTGAATTTGTTCAAATTGCTTCTCTGGGAAAGCCTGCATAAATAATTCTATGTATTGCGGAATTCCATTGAGCGAAACCAGCAATTTTTCTTCCGTGTTATTCATTTCATTTTCTGCATACAGTGGTCCCTGCATTTGCTCTTCAAGTGTTGATGCACGGGCATCCCAGAAGAATGATTTAAGAAAAGCAACATTCCAAAGCGTAGGTGCAGCGCGGTTAAGCATTTGTCCGTTAAACCCAGTACTACGTGCTTGCCCGTCACTAAAACCTAATGCAGGGTTATGGCAACTTGCGCAGGAAAGTTTTTGATTGCCCGATAAAACCGGGTCAAAAAAAAGATAGCGTCCTAAATCAATTTGCTGCGGTGAAAAGCCATCGCGCATTGGCGGCAAACCTGTTTGCAAACCACCTACACCGGCATTGTTGAGTGAGTTATATTGATGATAAAGTGAACGGCAAAGACATTTGTTATCGGCTGTAAGTTCAAATCCGGGCGGACAGTTTTGAGCGAGTTTTATATTGCCGGTGTTTTCTTTTTTGCAAGCCGTTAGAAAAACAATAGTAAGAAAAAAAATAAGGCTACTGTAGTTCTTCAACGGAGTGTATGTATGCTATAATATCATTCAACATTTGCCCTTCTTCAGTGGTGCCTGCAATTTGTTTCATCTGGGCGCCAAATTTATCATCGGCATGGCTGCCGCGAATTCCTTTTTTAAAATTCAGCACCTGGCGTTCAAGATACCAGTCGTTTACGCCTGTCAGCTTAGGCGAATTAAGGCTTTCATTGCCTGCTCCTTTGGTGCCGTGACATGAGCCGCAAGCCATGTTGTAATAGTCTTCTCCTTTTACTATATCGCCTTTTATTGTTTGTTCATTTGCTGTGGCAGAAAGTGTTTTAATATAGGCAACCACATCAACTATTGCCTGTTCATCAGCAAGGGTTTGCGCCATGGGCGCCATTTGTGCGCCATAAATATCATCGGCATGGGTTCCGCGAATTCCTGTTTTGAAATTAGTTAGCTGACGGTTAAGGTTCCATGCATCTTGTGCTGCAAGGTTGGGTGCATTCATGTTTTGTATGCCCTGACCATTATTTCCGTGGCAGGCTATGCAGGTTGCAAAAAGTTGTTTGCCTTTTTGGGTATCGGCTTTAAGTGCTTTATCGGTTGTGTCTTCTGTTTCAGGTTTAGTAGTGTTATTGCAGGAGGTAATGGCTGAAAGAATAAGTATTATTAGAAATAGAATGTGAATTTTCATTTGCTTGTTACTATTTCTTATTTTTTTACGCATATGCCTTTTGTATCTATATAATAAGTCTCGAAATTTTGGTCTGTTACTTTAGCAGTGGCATCATATTCTGAGAATGATTCTACTTTGTAATAATTGAGAGGTATTACTTCTTTGCCGGTTTTGTCTATAAATCCCCATAAGCCCGGCTCATCTCCATCTTGGGTTTTGCCAATGTTTACCGCTGTAAGCTCTTCGGCCATGTATGCTATTTCATCGTATTTAAAAGGGGTTATTGCTTTTCCTTTTTTATCTATCAATGCATATTTATTGCCTTTGGCTACTACGGCACATTCGCCTAAAAAAATCAGCGCTTCAGAATACTGGCACGGTATAACTATTTTACCGGTCAGGTTTATGTATCCCCAGAGATAATCGAATTGGAATAATCCATTACCATCAGGCACTTTTACTTTGTTTCTAACTGCTGCCATTCCTTCTGAAAATTCTTTTGCTGCTTCAAACTGGCAGGGGATGACTGTTTGATAGCTTTCATTCTGGTAGCCCCATTTATCGTCCATATCAGAAAATGGTTTAAGGGTTTGGGCGCTGGTGGTGAATGCAGCGGCTGTAATAATAAGCGATATCAGGGAGATGTTTTTTGCCATTTTTTTAGTATTAATTTCAAGGCTTTCGTTTATAGTTAAGGTTTTATTTAGAAATGGTGTGCTACTCTTCCCCTTCATCAAGCTTTCCGGTTTTGTCAATCAGAATGGTTTCCCCATTTTCATCATCTACCAAGGCAAAGCCATTGCTCATAAAATTATTAGCAGACGAATAAATACAGGGTATAACTATTTTTCCTGTTTTATCAATATATCCCCATAATCCTGATGCTTCTGATTTTTCATCATAGCCAATGTTCACAGCTGCCAAGCCCTCTGAAAATATGGAGGCATCATCAAAGTTGTATGAAATAATCAAGTTCCCCTTTTTATCTATGTACCCCCATTTTCCTGACATACTTACCGGGGCCAGTCCTTCAGAAAAAGATTGTGCAGACGTATAATTGAAAGGGATTACCGTATTTGCTTTCTTATCAATGAAACCATATCCATTCCCTGAATAGATGCTTACGCATGCAAGTTCCTGAGAAAAATCTGCTGCAATACTATATTTAGTGGGAATAACCTGATTGCCACTTGCATCTATGTAGCCATATTGCAATGCGGGCACCGCAGTTCCAAGAACATCAATGGATCCATTAACCGCCACTCTTGACATGTTTTCTGAAAATTCATTTGCTGAATAGAATTGAGCAGGCACTACTATTTTGCCGCCTGCATCTTTGTAGCCCCATTTTTTAGTGACTTCGTCTCTGAAAGGTGAAAGGGTTTGGGCAAAGGCTGAAAAAACAATAGTTGTAGTGAGTAATAATAGAAAGAAGTATTTCATTTAATTTATTATTCGGAGATTTTTACTGAATTACTTTCAACATCAAAAGAACGCATTAAAAGCATTGCCGACCTGATAAGAATTTTCTACCCATAAAAAATGTCCGTTGTTTGAAAAGCTGATGATGGCATGAGGTATTAATTTCTGGTTCTCATAGGCAACTCCTTCGCCCATGGGGTCCATGCGCCCGTGCAAGATCATTACCGGCATTTTAATAGCGGGTAGGTTTACGGTAATGAATTTATAATTGCCATATAATTCAGCAACCATTTTATTGAATACCGCCATATTTATTGTTACCTCTTTTAAGATTTCCATTATTTTCAATGTATCTGCACGCTGAAAAATATAAACAGGAAGCATTGCCCGGTCATAAGCCAGTTTCAGGGAATCTATGTTTCCGCCTTTTCTCATTTTTGACTGGAGCGTGTCTAACAGGGCTAACTCAACGGGTGTAAGAAGTGAAATTTTATGCAATCCGATATTTGTGTTCCAGTTCCAGTTAAGATCGGGTGTGGATAATAGCACCATGTGATCAATAGCTTCGGGAAAAAGGCAGGAGTAGTATTGTGCCAGCAAACCGCCAAATGAATGTCCGGTTACTGCCCAGTGTTGGTATCCCAATTTTTTTCGCAGTTGCTCCAGGTCTGTTATCACGTTTTTAAAATTCACTTTTCGCTCAATATCTCCGGCAGCTATTTTTGATTTACCTGTGCCGCGCAGATCAGGAATAATATAGGTGAATTGCAGTGGTTCTCTTTTATTGTGGTATGAGGGTAGTTCTTTTGCCAATGTATCGGCTAATGATAAAAGGTAGGAGGCATCATATCCCGGTCCGCCTGGTATGATTAGCATGGGTGCGCCTGTTCCTTTTATATAATAGGTGATGCGTACGCTATCGTCAGTAAGGTAAGTTTCTTCTTTCCACTGTGCCTGACATATACTAGCAAAAAGAAAGAAAGCTATTGTAAGGTAGTTTTTTTTATGGGTTTGGTAATTGTTCATTGTTTTATACTTACTGCTTAAAATTTATTCGCCAACCTGCTTGCCTGTTTTATCAATAAAAAAGATTTTGCCATTTGTATCCTGTACTTTAAACTTACCATCATCATACCACCCTATCCAATCATAAATAAGAGGTATCACTTCTTTTCCAGTTTTGTCTATAACACCATACTTGTTTTTAGCACCTGTTGCTTTATCAGCTCCTTTGCCTACCGGTGCCAGACCCTCATAAAAGTCTCTTGTATCATCATAAATAAAGGGGGTTATGGCATTCCCTTTTTTATCTATAAAACCATATTTACCGTCAATGGCTACTTCTGCCAGTCCCTCTCTGAAATCTTTTGCATCGGTGAACTGACAAGGAATAACTATTTGTTTATCTCTGTTTACATACCCCTTGCGGAATGTAAGATAGGGTTGGTTTTTATTGTCAATCAGTTCAACTATGTCTGAACAGGCTGAGAGTTCTTCACTAAATAACAGAGGACTGGTTAGATAGCGTGCTAATCTGTTTTGCCCGGATGCACTTTTATAAACCCATTCATTGTTTTCGTCCTGAAATAGCCTGATGGTGTCGGTTATATACTGGGCATAGGCTATGCCAGAGCTGAAGAAAGAAATTAATAACAAAACTATCTGTTTAATCATGCCGGCAGAGGAAGGTTATTTTGGTTCATGCTTTTTTAAAAATTTAATCCGTTTTTTATCATTAGCAAGCTTGGCAGCCTCCAATGCAGTCTTATGATAGTAGCCACCCGGTATATTAGTAATGGCTCCTTTTTCAATAAGCAGTTTTGCTAATTCAAAATCGCTACGAGATGCAGCGAAGTAAAAAGGAGTTGAACCAAGATAATCTTGTGCATTAACATCCGCACCTTTTTCAATAATAAGTCTTGCCATTTTTAAATGTTCAGCGGAGTATGCTTTAAGTTTAGAACCCCAAAGGTCATGGTCACAAACAATATGTAATGGTGTCCTTTTTTTCGGATCAAAGCGGTTAGTAAAACCTGAGTTTATTAAAAACTCTGCGATAAAAAATCGCCTCCAACCCAAAGCTTCAGCAAAAGCATTACCCTTCCCTTCGGGATATTGTTTATTGATATCATTACCCAATTTCATCAAAATGAAAACTGATTTGAAGTCATTGTTTCTCATTGCAGCTTCATAAGTTGGACATTTCCCGCTTTCAATCTTCCCGGTATATATTGTTTCTACTATGTTGTTCAATTTAATAAATGAATAATATTCTTCTTCAGCCTTCTTGTAGAGTATTGAGTTGTCATATGCTATTTTATTTTTCACATCCAGTTCAACTTGTTTTCCCTTTTCTTCGGCCTCTTTAATCTTTGTTTTTTCAGCCTTCTCAAGGTCATATTTCTTTTGAGCGGCTATTTTGTTTTCTTCTTTCTTTTTATTTTCTAATACTTTACGATCTGCTTTTGCAATCAGAGCTGGGCACTTAGCACAGTCATTTGTTTTCATGTATTCTTTTACATCGCTAATACTTTTATCATATTCGCCTATAGATAAGTATACATGAGCACGAAGCAGGTAGGCATCACGTTTGTCAGTTGATTCAGATATAAATTTACTGAGCTGACCCCATGCTAATAGTGTATCATCAGGAGTACCTTCGTTGAGATAAAGCACAGCAAGGTTATAGTAATTGACAGGATCATTTTTGGTTTGAAGCATCAGCCTGGAAAAAGCGGTATGTGATTTTACAAAATCACCCGCCTTTAAACATGTAAAGGAATATCCTAAAAGATTTTTATAATTATCTAAATCGGGGCTGTTATTTGCAGCTTCAAAATATTTATAAGCTTCAGCATATTGCCTCTGTTGTTGTAAAATATTAGCTACAGCCACATTCAAATCAGGTCTGCCATATAAATTTCTGAATTTAGAAGTTGCACCTCTTATATCACCCGGGCTATAATTAATACAGGAACTAATAAAGTAGATGTCAAAATCAGAATATTTAATTGCAGTTGCATGATTTTTTTCATACTGAATACAGGTAGAAATCACAGACTTGTAATCTTCTTTTTCATAATAAAATTTTATCTGCTTCATCACTTCTCCCCATGCAGCAGTTTCTGCTTCTGTGGTTATTTCCTTTTCTGATTTCTCTGGTTTGTTGTAATCATAAGTAGGCTGGTAATTTGGCTTGTTGGCCGAGGGAACAGTAGTTTGGGGCACAGTTCCATATTCGGTATGGGTAGAATAGTTGCGCTGGTAGGTTTGGGCGCTAACAGAGTAAGTGGTAAGCACTAGGCAACAAGCAGTAAGGATCAGGAAGTTTTTCATTGGATTTATTGTTATTTGCTTCTTGTTCATCGTTATTTGCTTCTGCATATATACTTTATTTAGAGTTCGAAAATTGGATTGCCAGATAATGCCAGATTGTTTCCATGGTGTTGTTTACCCTAAAATATGTTTCCCTATTATCATAAGCAGGCTCCAGCTTGGAGTATTGCTCTTTTGCTATCTCTTTTATTGGTTCATAGGCAATCATCGGAAACCGCTCAAAGGGTATATTCTTATCCAGCATAACGCGGCAGGTAATGTAGGTGCGCCACAGTTTACCCTCTAAGTTTTCTATCATCTTCAGCGATTTGGCGTTAAAATCGCCCACCCAGGTAAGTATAACATGGTCGTATCGGTTAAGCGGAAGCAGATGATCCTGACAATATTTTATCATCAAACCTTCAACCCCTTTGCCCTGATGAGCCTTTACTACACCAAAAACAATAACAAACATGGTGCGGCAATCGCCCTTGAGTTTGTGATACATAAACTTAACCTTGCCCCACCAGTTTAGGTTGCCGTCAACATATTTAAACAGCGTGTTCAACTCAGGGCAGTTGATGTAAAAGCCCACCGGCTCATTATTATAGTAAGCGAAATAAATAATATCCGGATCCATAATAGGCTTTAACATGCGCATAATATTTTGCGCCTGCTCTTTTTCCATGGGCTTGAAATTATCGTGTACCCGCCAGGCATCATTATAGATGGTGCGGAAATCCTCGGCAAACTTATCCGTATTAGTTGGGTCAATGCAGCGCACCGAGTAGCCCTGCCCTTTCAGGCTCTCGGCCTTGCGCACATACACCTCCTGCACGGGCAAATATACCGGACGGTAATTTACATACTGCTCATAATAAGTGCCAAAACCGTAGTTGTCAAAAAACCTGCGGTAGTAGGCCGGATTATAGTTCATTCCATAGGTTCCGGGATTATCAAAATTGGAAATCATCAAACCCCAATACTGGTCTTTTTCGCCAAAGTTAATAGGTCCGTCCATAGCCTGCATGCCGTGTTGTTTATTCCAACGGGCGCATTGGTCAAGCAATATGCGGGCAGCTTCATCATCATCAATACACTCAAAAAAACCAAAACCACCGGTAAGTAATTTGCCCGGTTGTGCCACCTTTCCGGTATGAAAAGCAGCAACGCGACCTATTGTAACACCTTCTCTGTTTTTTAATATCCAGCGTATCGCCTCACCCTTTTTAAATAGTTTGTTGCGGGTGGATTCAAATATTTTTTGAATGTCCTGCCTTATATGCGGTATCCAATGTGGGTCGTTTTTATAAATAAGACGGGGCATTTCAAGAAAATCATTTTCCTGTTTGCAGGTAAGCACCTCTTCCAGATACATACCGTTGTCGTCTATATCTGTAAACGAAATATTATCGCCAAAGGGGTTTTGCACCGCTTCAGAAATAAACGAATAAATATTACAAATCATGGTTTAAGTTTGTTTTTGCGGACAAAGAAAAATCATCTGAATGCAAAAAACTATGACAGAAAAGATAAATACATTATTTTTAGAAACTGTTTAGGCTACAACTAAAATGTTTGAAATCGTTTTCTTTTAGCGAGCTGAGGCGGGAAAGCAATCACTACCCTACCCAGAGTTTTGGTTTGCTTTAACCTCCCGCCTCATTTTTTACCACAAAAAACTACTCGCCTTTACTGTGTTACCTTTTTTAGTTATTCCTAAAATAACCATCAACATATTTTTCTGGGTGTCAAAGAAAAGCGACCTCAACCCCTTAAACTATGATTACGCTCATAGTTCAAAAAAAATATTGAGCGGTTATTTACTTTTTGTTGCAAAAACAATAGTTTTACAACAAACACAGTACTATGAAACCGTTACAAAAGCGCTTATTATTCTGGAGTTTATTTACATCTTTTATCATCTACACAGCAATAGTATTAACCCATGCCACTGATGAAGATAAAGGCACAGCATACCTTACCGCAGAAGCCAAACAAGGTAAACTACTTTACCAGAAATACAACTGCACCGCCTGTCATCAACTTTATGGATTGGGCGGATACATGGGGCCGGATCTTACCAATGTTATATCAACAAAAGGGAAAGGAGAACTGCTTGCCCGTGCCTTTTTAAAAACAGGAACACAAAAAATGCCCAACTTTAATTTATCAGATGAAGAAATAAACGCTCTTATTGCATACCTTACCTATGTTGACAAAACAGGAATATCGCCTGTGCGTGATTTTAGTATTAATGCAGACGGAACGGTGGAGTTAATCAAACATTAGAATGAATAAATCTACAGGCATACTTTTTATCATTACTGGTTTACTGGCGTTGTTGCTGGGTATTTTTTTCGGGACTATCAGCGGCTTGCAATTTATTTTCCCTGGATTTTTTGAGGTGCTGCCTTTTTTTAAAAGCCGGCCGCTGCATGTGTCGCTGGTGGTGGCATGGATATTTTCGGCTGCTGTGGGTGGTATTTATTATTACCTTCCTAACCACTGCAATCTTACTTTATATTCAAAACGATTGCCCCGGATACACTTTGCTCTTTTTATTATAACCGGGCTGCTTATTATAGCAAGCTATATAATGGGGAAGTTCGGTGGCAGAGAATACTGGGAGTTTCCGCCCCTGCTGGCAATACCAATCATAATTGGATGGATACTGTTTGGCTTCAACTATTTTAAAACGGTGGTAAAAAAGAAAGAGCCCTGGCCGGTTTACCTGTGGATGTGGGCAACGGGCATTTTCTTTTTCCTTTTCACATTCTCAGAATCATATCTATGGCTGCTGCCTTATTTTCGCGATAATGTGGTTAGGGAATTAACCGTTCAGTGGAAATCATATGGCGCATTGGTTGGTTCATGGAATATGCTGGTTTACGGCACAGCCATTTTTGTAATGGAAAAACTAAGTGGCGATACTAAAGTAGCACTTTCGCGTTTGTCATTTCTTATGTATCTACTTGGCCTTACCAACCTAATGTTTGGCTGGGCACACCATATCTACATTGTTCCCTCAGCCCCCTGGATACGGCACTTTGCATATTTCATCAGTATGACCGAATTGCTCATACTCGCTAAAATAATATGGAGTTTCAAAAGCACTATGCAACAGGCAAAAATAAATTTCGGCAACATTCCCTATCGTTTTATGATAGCTGCAGATGTGTGGATTTTTATCAACCTTATTCTGGCTTTGCTTATTTCAATACCTGCTGTAAACATTTATACACATGGCACTCATATTACCGTTGCCCACGCTATGGGCAGCACAATAGGCATCAACACAATGATACTGATTAGTTCCTGCTTTCTGATTATTCAACAGGTGTCTGATCAAAATTTCAATGATAAATCAGGCAAACTAATCCGTTGGGGTTTTTGGATAGTTAATATAGGTTTGCTCATATTCTTCATTAGCCTTGTTGTAGCAGGGATAGCAAAAGGATATTACACAGCAGAAAACAAATTATCCTTTCAGGAAATTATGCAAAAGATAGCACCTGTTCTTGCCATATTTGTTTTTGCAGGCATAGGAATTCTTGTAGGAATGCTGATGGTGGTTTTACCAGCTCTGAGAAAATTGATTACCATAAAATAGATCAGAAATAGCTGAAGCAAATTACATTATTAACATGACCATCGTCATTGTTTGTGCTCTGTATAGTGAATTACTTTGCATAAAAAAACAATGAAAACACCTTTCTTCTTTCTTTCAGTTTTAGTATTCCTTTCTTCATGTATGAATGAAAAAGGAGATGTATGCAACACCGCAATGTTTAATGTTAATATATCCCATCAGGTTGATGTGCAGGCACTGCAATACAACATGTTTAGTTATACCAATGAAGCAGGAAATCCTTATGAGGTTACTACGTTGCGTTACTACCTTTCCAACTTTATTTTTTATAACGCAGATGGCAGCGATTATACCGATGAAGGCATTTATTACATAGATGCCAACGATGCTTTAACCAATACTATTCATATTCCAGAATTACCAATGGGTAATTATAATCGTGTTTCATTTGTAGTCGGATTAAGTCCTGCGCAAAATATTACCAATGGTTTACCTAACATAATAGTTAATAACAACATGGCCTGGCCCGACCAAATGGGTGGCGGATATCACTTCATGAAATTTGAAGGCCATTTTACCAACAACACAGGGCAGGAAGATGGATTTGCAATACACAGGGGAACAAATATTTCATCCGTTAACATTGAACTCGACCACCTTTTTGAGGTCAAAGCAGATAACAATTCTTTTAACCTCAACATGAATCTGAATGAATGGTTCAGAAATCCGGTTACCCTTAACCTCGACAGTTTAAGTTATACCATGGGAAATGCAACAGGTATGGCATTAGTAGCCGCAAACGGAGCCGATGTATTCTCTATTCAATAAACACATAATTACAGTAGGCTCCATTATAGCTATGGCGCTGTTACTTGCGGAAGGTTGCACAAAAGATAAAACGCCCGTTAACGATTTTACTATAACCCCTTACAACCTTATTATTCCGCAGGGCTTTCCCCCAATGCCAATCCCCGCTTATAATCCTACCAGCGTAGAAGGCGTGGCACTGGGTCGCAAACTCTATTACGATCCCATCCTGAGCATGAACGCACGCTCCTGCTCATCATGCCACTTTCAGGAACTGTCGTTTTCAGTTCCTATAATAGGACCTACCGGAAATAATGTATTGCCCCATATTAACCTGGGCTGGAAAAGCAATTACCTCTGGTTCGGAGGAGAACATCAGCTCGACCACATTCCCCTTGCCGACCTTGCAGAAGGAAATGTATTTCTGAACACCAACAACGACACCCTGCTTGAACGCCTGAAAAACCATCCCCAATACCCCGAACTGTTTGAAAATGCATTCGGCATTGATATAACAGAAGTTTCCATGCAAGACCGCCACCATTATATCAGTTATGCACTTGCCCAGTTTCTGCGCACACTCATATCAGCCAACTCGCGTTTTGACCAATATACCCGCCACGAAATACAATTAAGCCCCAGCGAAATAAACGGCTACATCATTTTCAACACCGAAAAAGGCGATTGCTTCCACTGCCACGGCAGCGCATTATTTACCGACAATGAACCCCGCAACAACGGTAACGATTCCATTTTTACAGGAAATAATCAGGGTAGATTTATTGTAACCAACGATTCAAACGACATGGGAAAATTTATCTCCTCCACCTTACGTAACATTGAACTTACCGCGCCCTACATGCACGATGCACGCTTTGCCACATTGGAAGAAGTGGTTGAGTTTTACAACTCAGGCGTAAAACGCTCCCCCACCGTTGACCCCATTATGACCAAGCCCGGAAAAGAATACGGTTTGCAACTAACCCAACAGGAAAAAGATGATTTGGTTGCTTTTCTCAAAACACTTACCGATACATCCTACATCACTAACCCCGCATTTACTAACCCCAACTGAGTTTGTTTACGCCAGTTATTACATCTTAACAAACTTACCAGCCGATATTATTTTTCCTCCCCCTGTAATACGGAACAAATAAACTCCTTTGTTGCAGGCGTTGAAAGTTAGAAAGAGAATAGTGGCAGCAGCAGCAGCGGCAGTAAAAGCGGCAGTTGCAGCAGCAGTTGCAGGGTGGTGAGGTGTTTCATGCTTGGTGTTTATCACTTTTTTTGAGTTGATGCACCTGTGGCTGACAAGGTGAAGCGGCTGAAGCCAACTGATGTACCCTAAAGCGTTAAGGTGAAGCAACCGAAGCCAGCCGATGCACCTTAAAGCGTTAAGGTGAACTAACCGAAGCCAGCCGATGCACCTTAAAGCGTTAAGGCGAACCAACCGAAGCCAGCCGATGCACCTTGAAGCGTTAAGGTGAACCAACCGAAGCCAGCCGATGCACCTTGAAGCGTTAAGGTGAACCGGCTCAGTTGAGCTGATGCACCTTTGCAGTTCAATGGATAGTAATTGGCGTGAGTTGTTACTTCCTGACACGCCAGGGTGAGGCAGCTCAATTATTCTGGTAGTATAATGCGCAAAACAGCTTTGTCTTTCAAAAAACATTCCTTGATATTCGTCATTCTTTTGTTCAGATTTGGCAAATCTTAAACACTCTTAAAGCAAAAAACTATAAAGGCCGTTATAGTTTGAAAAATAAATTTTCATGCAACAAACCGGAGGAAAAAATAGATTTGCAATTAACCCAACAGGAAAAAGATGATTTGGTGACTTTTCTCAAAACGCTCACCGATAATACCTTTATTACAAATTCTGATTTTACAGATCCCGATTAAAAGTTTAGTCTCGTGAAACTATTATTTTCCTGCAATCAGCCGTATCATATTCCTGAAAATAAAAAAATGAAAAGGAAGCATTGAATACCAATAAAGCCTGCCCCAAATACCTATAGGACGAAAAGTTGCTGTTTGTTTTAAAATTGCACGATTATTATTTTCAACAATTGAAAACTCCAGCCATGCATCACCCGGCAGTTTCATTTCTGCAAACAATAATAAGCGGTGCTTTTTTCTGTCAACCAATAATACTCTCCATAAATCCAGTACATCACCGGCTTTAAGATCAATATCACTTCTTCTACCTCTTTGGATTCCAACACCTCCAACTAATTTATCGATTAAACCTCTTAGCCGCCATAATGTATCAGCATAATACCAACCATGCTTTCCTCCTATTTCAAAGAAACGATATGCTACTTCTTCTACTTTATCTTTATCAATTTCAATCCATTTGCGATCATAAAAACATCCATAGGCAGGAACATGGATATAATCATTAATATCTAATCTGTTTAAACTGGCAGTGGCGGCTTCTCTCCAGCTAGAAATTACCATGTTTTGTGCAATCATAGTTATAGCAAGGTTAATTGCTTCATGGTAGGTAAATAATTCCTGATGAATAATTTCGCGAATACTGAAATCTTTGCATACTACATCATTTTTTAAACTCTCGGTAAGATGACGGGCAATGGTGTAATTAACTGAAGTAGTAAAATACAACCATAAGGCTGAGAAACGTGTTGTAATTAAAGGGAAATAAATAATACGTGCTTTAATTCCTCTAACTCTTGCAAACTCTTCCAGCATTTGTTTGTAGGTAAGCACCTCAGGGCCTCCAATTTCAAAGGTTTTGTTATAAGTTTTTTCAAGCAGCATGCTACCCACCAGATAGTTTATAACATTGCGAACAGCAATGGGCTGGCATTTTGAATTAATCCATCTTGGAACAATCAATAAAGGGAGTTTCTCAACAAGATCGCGGATGATTTCAAATGATGCGCTACCTGAACCAACAATAATACCTGCTTCAAATATTGTGTACGGAATACCGGATAATTGGAGAATCTCTCTTACTGATTTTCTTGCCTTGAGATGTGGCGAAAGATTAGGCTGATTAGTAATTCCGCCTAAAAAAATTATTTGTTTAGTGTTAATATATCGTGCAACCTGAACAAACCTTACAGCAGATTTTCGTTCATATTCTTCTAATAAAGAATGCTTGTCGCGCAGAGAGTGAATAAGAAAGAACGCAACATCAATATTTAAGTTATTAAAAACTTCCTGTGGCTCCTGCTTTCCTATAAAATCATATTCAACTATATTTACTTTATTTCTAAGTCCTGCAATAGGATTAAACCTATTCAAGTCTCTTACAACACAGGTTACTTTGTGTCCGGCCTCAACTAATATCGGAAGAAGGCGCATGCCGATATACCCATTTGCTCCTGTCAGTAATACATTCATGTAATTATTTTCTCACCAAATTTATTCAATTAAGTTTAAACAACTTCAAAATGTAATAGTTCATTTCAAATTACTTTTCAAAAGAGTTTTCTGCATTAAAATCCGATACAGTTGTTGCATTTTTTAAATCGTTTGTTCTTGAAACAATAAAATAGATTAAAGGCAATACTCCTGACAAAAAGAAAATAGAACCACCTATTATCCTTAGCCAAGTGAGCGACTGGAATAATTCTGTGCTTAAGAACTCTTGTGATCTGCCATACCAAAATCCATTTTTAAGAACTGCATTTAACTGGTAAATACCTGCAGGAAATAAATCAAGTAAAACCATCAATGCTAATCCAATATTCAGCGACCAGAAAACAATGCGCATCAACTGTTCATTCCACTGGTTGTTATTAATTAAAAGTTTTGAGCAAAACAGAACAACTGCAATTGAAAGGTTTCCGTAAACACCCATCAATGCAGCATGTCCATGATTGACGGTGAGATAGGTTCCATGTTCAAAATAATTTACAACCGGTAAATTGATAATCAACCCAAACACTCCCGCACCAAAAAAATTCCAGAAGTTTACACCCACCAAAAAAAGAAAGATATCATTCATGGCAAATTGTTTTGCGCCATTCTTTCCATTAATAAAATCGGGCAGCCTTCTGAAACGCCATGCTTCAAGAGATAGCAAAATAAGCGGAACAACCTGCAGGGTAGAAAAGATACTGCCTAATGCCATTGTGGCAACCGGCTTTGCATTCCAGTAAAAGTTATGTGAAATACCCAGCAACCCAGATCCTAAGAACAAAATAGCTGCAATGTAAATTACACGCTCTGTAGCTTGCTTGCTTACCAAGCCCATGAGCACCATAAAATATCCGATTATGACGGTGGCAAAAACTTCAAAAAAAGCCTCTACCCACATGTGTACCACACACCAACGCCAAAAGTCGGCAATTACAAAATTTGTTTCGGGACTGGCTACAAAACCGGAAAAGAATAAACATAACACACACACCACAGTATAAATAAGCCAGTTTGGCAAACTCCAAGGTTTATTTTTTACCAAAGCAGGTTTTAATCCGCGATAAATTACAAATGCCCAAATCATAAAAACCAGCAGCAAACCGTATTGGTATAGCTTTCCCATCTCCACAAACTCCCAACCCTGGTGACCAAGCCAGTGCCAGTTTTTTCCGGCTAATCCCAAAGGTCCGAGGTATATGCCGATGAACGAAAACAGAACAACTGCAAGTGTTAACCAGAACAATAAATTCACCCACTGTTTCTGCCCTTTAATCTCTTGCTTTGAAATTAAGGGAAGCACAAAAAGAGAAGCTCCAATCCAACATGCCGAAATCCAGAATACTGATAACTGAACATGCCAGCTACGGGCAATAACAAAGGGAATTAATGTTGCCCAGTTAATGCCAAACAAATCAAACAAGCCAACGAAATCATGAACTGTTAATATCCCGCAAACTACCTGCACAAAAAACAGTAATACACCTGCAAACAAAAATTTAAACGCAGCCTTTTGAGAGGGTGATGGCTTAAATTCTATTATAGTGTTGGCGGTAATAAGCGGCACTGCATTTTTAGTATAGGCTTCAATATTTAATTGTTCAAATTGAGAATAGAAATAAAGAACAGCACAAAGCCCCAGTATAAATCCAAATAATCCTAATACACTCCATAAGATAACACTGTGGCTTGGATAATTTCCTGCTTCTTTGTCAAAAGGCCAGTTATGGGTATAGCTGTAATCTTCTCCCGGGCGTTCGGCTGCGCAAACCCAAGCTCCCCAATAAAAAAATGCTGCTAAATTTTTTATGGAACTGGTGTCGGGAATAAAAACGCGGGTAATAGCACCTTCCGATTTTATCTGTTTAGTGTAAAAAAAATCCTGATAATAAATTATTAAATCTGAATATCCCTTTATTCCCGCAGATGAAAGCTTTACGGAGTTTTTTTCTTTAATATATGTATTTTCTTTTAGTTCTTTTTTTACTAGTACTTCTGCTGCATCATTGCCAATTGAATCTGCATAATATAAACGCATGGAAAGGGTAATGTTATGCAGCGCTTCAGCTGTAAAATCGGAACCCCGAAGACCACCGTCACCAAACATACTTCCATAATCCATCAAACCATATTGCTGAAATACTTTCTGCCCTTCAACAATATCTTCACTACTAAAAATAAGCTCCCCATTTTTGTTTTTAAAATCACCGATGGGTGGTGCATCATTATAGGTTTCCCAACCTATCATAAAAACACCTCCAAAACTTATTACAAAAATTACTGAAAGTGGAACCCACCAATTCTTTGGGTTCATCATAAATGAGAGAAAATCATTTTCCTTTTTCATAAACTGAAAATTTGCGGTGAGAAATGTAATACACATTATATCACCATTCTATGATAGCTGTCATACAATTCCGTTTTAAGCGACCATAGATTTGTCCGCTTTTTTATCCAAACCAATTCTCTGAAAAAATAAATGATTGCAGTTACCGGAAGTGCCGGTCATATAGGGAATACGTTGGTAAGGCAATTGGTAAAAAGCGGTCATAAGGTCAAGGCTAT
This sequence comes from Chitinophaga pinensis, assembly GCA_945870105.1. Lineage (GTDB taxonomy): Bacteria > Bacteroidota > Bacteroidia > SXHM01 > SXHM01 > SXHM01. The sequence goes on along the minus strand of CAMBRL010000014.1, from coordinate 18,894 downwards.
GATTTCGCCCAATGGGTTTGATTTGCCAATTTCAGGAATTGCCACCGAAACCGTTGTTGCAGATGTGTGTGATATTAATTCTTTGCGAAAAGCATTTGAAGGTATTCATACGGTTTATCATCTTGCTGGCTATATTTCCATAACCCGTAAAGAGGGATCTATACTTGAGAAGGTAAATGTAGAAGGAACGCGAAATGTTATTCAGGCATGCTTGGATGAAGGTGTGAAACGTCTGGTTTACACCAGTACTATTCATGCGTTGGTTGAACCACCATCAGGGCAATTAATTACCGAAGTTCTGGAACATCCTGAAAGAGTGATTGCCGGCACTTATTCTCATTCAAAGATAAGAGCAACAAAAGAAGTTATGCGTGCAGCAGATAAGGGATTGGATGTAGTTGTTGTTTTTCCGGGAGGTGTTTTTGGCCCTTTTGATTTTTATCCAAGTAACATTGGTAAAATGATTAACTCGTTTATAAAAGGGCGTTCAAGATTTTATATCTCTGGTGGGTACAATTTTGTGGATGTGAGAGATGTTGCTGCAGGTTTAATTATGGCAACTGAAAAAGGAAAAACAGCGGAAGGGTATTTGCTGACCGGAGAACACATAACATTAGACCGATTTTTTGAAACGCTGAAATCGGTTTCCGGATTAAATTATACAACGATTAGTTTACCATATTGGATTGCAATGCCCGGTTCCTATATGGTGGAATATTATTCTTTAAAAACTAATTCAAAGCCCTACTTTACACCTTATTCGCTCAGGGTTTTAAGAAGCAATGGTCATGTTGATTTGAAAAAATCTTCTGTTGATTTGAATTATAAACCACGCTCCTTTGAACAATCGTTGAAAGATACGATTGATTGGTTCAGAGGAAATCAGGTTTCTGAATTTTAAGGGAATGGAAGACAGGAAACAGGTTCTACTAATAGGTGGTACAGGTTTTATCGGTTATCACATTTCAAAATTATTGCTTGAACAGGGACATGTTGTTACTGTTATCAGTCGGAACAGAAACAATAAAGGTATAATGCATCCTAACCTGCATTACCACATCGCTGATATAGATGCAATTACTTTTCAGGAGCTAAAACTGCTGCTTGCCGGCATTGATGTGGTTATATTTGCTGCAGGAGCAGATGACCGTACATTAGCCAAACGGTCTGCGTATGATTTTTTTTACAAAAAAAATGTTGTGCCTGTAAAAAAATTAGGTGAGGCTATGAAAGCAAATGGAATAACAAAATTTATAATCCTTGGTTCCTATTTTTCATGGCTTAGCAGAAACAAACCCGAAATGAAATTAGAGAAACAGCATCCATATATAAGGTCAAGAGCTGAGCAAATAAGACAGGGATTGAGTTTTGCAGATGAAAAATTAAGAGTGATTATACTGGAGTTACCATATGTGTTCGGAGTTTATCCATATAAGAAATCAATGTGGACTGCATTAATTAATTATACCAACACCGTTCTTCCTTTTCTTTTTTATACCAATGGAGGAACTGCGGCAGTCAGTGTGATGCAAGTGGCAGAATCTGTTTCAATCTGCATTCAAAATTCAATACCTTCAGGCTCATACCCCGTTGCAGATGCAAACTTAACGTGGGATGAAATGATATGCAAATTCCGCAGCGGAAAAAAAATAAGAATAATTCACTTGAAGAAATGGTTGCTATTACCGTTCGCGAAACTACTTGAATCATCTCTCAGAATTACAAACCGCGAATCGGGTTTAAAACTATCCTCATTTCTTGCTATTCAATGCAATACTACATTTGTGTTTCCTGAAAATTGTTTACAAGGCTTTGTTTCTAATCCTAATTTACTTGATACTGCTATTAAGGGAATGACAGAAATTTCAAAGCAATAAAATTGTACTGGTAAAAAAATGCATCTGATAAATGCTGTTATTGAAAACCCATTACTGCTAACCATACCGGTTGTGAGCGCAATTATTGGCTGGGGAACCAATAAAGTTGCTATTGACCTTACATTTTACCCATTAGAATATAAAGGAATAAAACCTTGGTTCGGATGGCAAGGTATTATTCCTGCACGCTCACATGTTATGGGCGAAAGGGTTGTACAGCTTACTGTTTCAAAACTGCTGGATATTCAGCAAGAATTTGGCAAACTCGATTCAAACAAAATAGCTCAGGAAATGAAACCGGGTGTTGAACAGCTAAGCCGAAAAATAGTAAATCAAGTGGCAACAAAAGAAATTCCACTTATATGGTTAACCTTGCCTAAAGGCATTAAAGAAAATATTTACCGCAGCGCAGCTGCTGAACTTCCTGGCATCATTAAACAAATGATGGACGAAATAAAAGAGGATATACATACGTATATTGACTTTAAACAACTACTCCTGCGTGAACTGCTGCGTGACAAAGAACTACTGAATAGGTTATTTAAAAAATGTGGAGAAAAAGAATTTCTTTTTATTGAACGTTCAGGCCTATACTTAGGTTTTTTATTAGGCATCCCACAACTCATACTATGGGTTTATTACCCAATATGGTGGACACTTCCGCTCTTTGGATTACTTAATGGGTATTTTACAAACTGGATAGCCATGAAACTTATTTTTGAGCCACAGAAACCAGTGAATATTGGGTTTTATACTATACAAGGATTATTTTTAAAACGTCAGAAAGAAGTATCGGAGGCCTATGCCGAAATAATGGCAACTGAAGTTGTTTCCGTGCAGAAAATTTTTCAGGAAATGATGAACGGACCTGCATCAGAAAAATTTGTTTCACTTATAATCAAATACGTTTGTCGCGCAGTTGACCAAGGAGCTGGCGCATCAAAAAATGTTATTCACCTAATATCTGGTCGCCAAAAATTTATTGAAATAAAAGCGATAGCATGTCAGTTATTTTTAGAAGACCTTCCGCAATCGGTTGCCGGTGTGGTAAAATATGCCGAAGAAAAACTAAACACTAAACAAGTCCTCACCTCCAAGATAATGGAACTCACCCCTATTGAGTTTACAGGTTTACTGCGCCCCATATTTCAGGAAGATGAATGGAAATTAATTGCCCTTGGCGGTGTATTGGGTGCAATTGCAGGTTTCATACAACTGCTTTCTACATAAATATCTTATTCTGGCAATTCAAAATCGGTTTCCCACTCTGTTCCAGAAGCCAGATTTTTTAGCTTTATTTTCATAAATGATTCATCACCCTTTTTGCAAATTTCGCGAGCTGTTACACAGCTTTCAGCCTGATCTTCTGGCGTGTCTTTCACTTTTATTATGTCATTTACCCGTGGCATAAATGGATATTTGATAGTTAGTTTTTCATCAGTAGATTTCACCAATTCATCGCCAAGTTCAAATAATATTTCTTCAAATTTTTCAGCTAAGATTTCATCGTTAATATCCTTCTTTGCTTTTTCGCTGATCTGACTGCTCCAGTCTAAAAATTTATCAACTGCTTTTTGTTGTAAATCCTCATGGACATAATCAGGGAATGGAGAACGTATGTGCTCATGATCTTTAAACCAAAAATCAAAAGCAGATTCAAGCATTTGTGCTTCTATATAGGTTTGTTTTGCTAGCTTTAACTCTATTTCAAAGGATGTCATCTTGTTTTTTTTATGTAACAAAAATACAGGTAATAAAGCTTCTTAATAATGATAAATATCATACTTCTTCCAAATAGGAATAAACTCTTTGTAAGTATGATTAATAGCTAATACCTAAAGCTTTTCTTCCCTCAGCTGTAATATAATCTGATGACCATTTTGGTTCCCAAACAAGTTTAATTGCCTGTTTAATTTCTGGAAAAATTTTGTTCAATGTTCCTTCCATATCCTGGATAATAGCATCTCCCATCGGACATCCTTTGGAAGAAAGTGTCATCTCAATTTCAATTCCTTTTTCGTGACAGTAATGAATGTTATAAATCAAGCCAAGGTCAACAATATTTATATTCAGCTCAGGGTCAATAACAGTTTTGAGTTCATTGTATACCTGCATTTCAATTTTGTTGTTATCGCTTAAAAAATCCATGTGTTTAATTTTTCTTAAGTTTTGCCTTCGTAGTAATTATCTTAAAAACATTAAAGTTATAAAGCAATGCAGTAACTAAAAGCATAAACGCTCCAAAGCGAATAAGAATATTATAACCGGCAAGCATTCCTGAAATTAGTGTTGTGATAGAAATAAGGTAGGTTATGAATTGCCAACGCGCAATTTTTTCAGAAAAAAGATTTTTTGGAAGCGGAGTTTTTTCTTTGCCTATTAAACTTTTGTATTTGTGAAGCCACACAATGAATGGAAGTGTTTTAAATGTTTGTCCAAGAATTAGTGCTGAAATAAATCCCAAAAAAATGGAACTTCCATAGACTAAGTATATTTTATCATCAACTTTTGATACAACACTGATAACAATGGTTAAAAACAAGGCGAGTAGAAGCAATACAAATGCTGCAAACGAATGTTTAAGTCCGATGTCTAATTCTTTTCTTAATCTTTTTCTGAAGGCTTCAAAAATGAAGGAAATAAAAAACAAAATTCCGGTAATAACAATCAGCGAGAATAACGGGAGTAATAAGCTGCCTTCCAGAAAAAACATATCTGCGCCAAATGCTATTAATCCAGCATTGACAAGGTAATATGCATAACTGAGTTTTTTTCTATTCAGGTTTTGAGAAAGCAGAAACATGGGAATTAATTTAGCTGCAACCCCCATAATAAGTAAGGTAAACCAGCCAGCTATGCCAAGGTGTGCATGAATTTTAAGGAAAATCAAGTGCGTTTTTGGAAGGAAAGCATATTGAAAATTTAAAGCCATTAAAGTTCCTATTATGCCGGTTGCCAAGAGCCATATCACTGATGTAGAGATAAATTCAGCCTCAACAGAACTGTTGCAAGCGCTGCGACAAGTAAGTAAAATGTTAGTTGAAAAAAGAGTAAGTGCAAGAAGCAACAAGCACGAAGCTATTTGGATGTGAATGCTCACATAAAAATTCCAAAATGAAAAAGCAAGTAAAATAATTCCCGATGCAAATACAACAAAAGTGATTTTTGCAATCAGTTCACTGTAAAGTGGCGTTTCAAGTATTACGGGCAGAAGTTGATACAGTGCTCCGAAAATAATCATGCTTCCCCATCCTAATGCAGCAATATGGGTAATTGCAAGAAGCTTTGGGTGAAAGTAGTGTCCCGTAAATGCTTCTGCAGAAAACAGAATTAATACGGCTACAATCAAAAAGGATATTGCCCCAAAAATAAAATGGGGAAGTACAACAGTTGCCGAAGGCGCTCTCTGTGTACTTAAGCCCTGCATACTATCGGTATATCAGAAGTTTTACGTCCCCTTCTGCAATTTCTTTAATAAGATAAGTGAAGTTCCTCTCACTCAGTTCGGGCAGTAAAAATTGAGGAACTTTTTTATGGTGAATAAATAATGCCCAACCTGCAGCTAGTGATTCCAATTCCTGTAAAATAGTAACCATTGGTAATGGCATTTCAAGATCACGAACATCTACTTCATTAATTTTACCTTCATATTTTTATACAAGTTGTTCAAATATTATTACGTCAGAGTTTGAAGGTTTTTCAAATGTCTCGAAGCTGTTTACGTTTTTACTGTTGGCCTGCTTCAAATAAGTATATACAATACCATCGGGTTTTATTTGGGTAAAATGCTTAAAACCTTTTTTATTCAGAATGTTAATCAGCGGCACAGGTTCAAACGTATTGATAATAAGAAGCGTATTTTCCACAGGCATTTGCTTTAACACAGCCATTATTTTTTGAAATGGGTCATTGCCTGAAGCCAGATCGGTTCTTACATCCAATTCTGTGATTTTTGCTGCGTCAATTTTTTTCACAAAGTCCGGAATAGTTTGTATTGCAGATTCTGTTGACTTTGCCACCGCTACTTTATTGTCAACTTCAAAGCCAAGATCTTCCAGTTTTTTGAAAAACAAATCTACGCTACATCCTCCTATTTTAGCTGCATCAGCAATGCATACCCTCGGGGCAACCACTCGTCTTAGAATTGGATTTCTTAGTTTTTCAAAATGTTTATTTATGGACGATATAGCATCAATGGAAGCCGGATTAGCTTTAATCAATTCTGAAATTCTTGTATGCTCCGAAATTTTCATGACATTATTTTTACCCTGCCAATTCTTTTTCCAATGCTATAGCTTTCGGGAAAAGAATGTTATTCTCTAAATGAATGTGTTGATGTAAATCATCTTCAAACTCTTTCAGTTTTGCATAAGATAAACGAAAAGTAGTACAAGCATCGGCAGGTGGTGCGTAGCTGTTGGTAAGTTTATTTATCTGATCCATTACATCTCCCACTTCATCATGTTCCGCTTCCATCATTCTGATTGGATTTTCAATAGAACCAAAGGGAGATGATTCAGCTTGTTCATTATTTCTTTTTGCAAGTGCTAATTTCTTAATGTACGGGAAAAGAATATTTTCCTCCTTCATCATGTGTCGATTTAATTCATCAACTACAATTAAAAATTTTGCAGCAATTTCAACTGCTTCTGGATGCCTTTCGCCATGCACTTTTGCTACTTTTTGTGTGTATTGAAAAATTACAGGGATAGCCTGTAAGACATATTTGTGATGGGTATTTATAATGTATTCTGCAAGAACATCAAGATTCCATTGGTTGAAATCCTGTGAAGGAATAAGCGGTTGTTCATCAATAGCCTTTAATTCTTTCTCTATTCTTAAAACATCCAGACCTTTTTCTCTGCAGGCTTTTGTAAGTGTTTTTTTTCCACCGCAACAAAAGTCCAACCCAAACTTTTTAAACACTTCAGCTTTGCGATAGTCTTTTGTAACCAAATCACCAATGGTTGGCTCTGTTTCACCTGTTTGATTTTTTTTAATACTTACTTTCCAGAATTGAGGGCCTTCTTCAATATAGTGCCAGGTAAAAGAATTGCCTCTTTCTGCCAACAATTGATAGTAAAGCGGTTTGGGGTCATGGTCGTTATGAATAACGAATGATTCGCCCGCTAAAAGAGAATCATATTTTTCGAAAATTGTTGGATGTTTTAATCTGGGCTCAATTGCTGTTACATCAAGTATTTCTATAGTTTCCATTTTTTTAGTTGATTAAGATTAATATAAAAGACCTGCCTGTCTTTTTTGCTATCGTAAAAGTATTACAGTAACATGAAATATTATATGATTTTCATCATATAATTAAATAATAATTCTTCATTATTTTAACAATTTATTTAAAATTATGACATCAATTCTTAATGAATATTTTTGAGTAAAATGAATTTGGTTTTAATAGGAATTTTGTGGTTGGTTATTGCAACACTCATATCACTCTACATTCAGAGTGACATCTTTGATAAAAAATCAGGGATGCGGATTGGATTTATTCTAATTGCCCTTTCATTTGTCTGCGGATTTATTTTACTTGGGATAGTGATTACTAGTGGATAATACTATCTGCAAACATAATAGTGGGCTACTTAATATGGAATGGTATATTTTTTTAGCCCTACAGTATTGATAATCCTTATTGATTTACCTTCAATCTTAATTAGCTTTCTTCTTTGAAAATATGCAAGTGTTCTTACAGTTGTCTCATAAGTTATTCATGCCATGGCTGCAAAATCTTTTCGCGATAGGCAATAGCTTAACATATTAGGTTCTTTGGCATCAAAACCAAAAGAATCAATAAGGATGAAGAGTATTTCAGCTATCTTGTGTTTTACATCAGAAAGCATCAAACTTTTCATTCGATCTTCAGATTGTCTGAGTTGTTCTGCAAAAAAGTTGATTAAATAAATGCTGAATTCAGGATTAGCCTTTACCAAAGTAATAAAAATTTCATTTGAAATAAATGAAACTGTAGTAGGAATAAGTGCAACAGCAGAAACAGGGTAATTAGTTGTTGAGAAGCCGCGATGCCCAAGAATTTTACCATCTCCGGCTAAGCGCAATATTCGTATTTTATCTTTCCTGAATTTTGAAAAAACTTTTACTTTTCCACTATTAATTATGTAAATTCCTCTTACTGGAGCTCCTTCAGAAAATATGGTTTCGTTCTTCTTAAAATTGAATAATTGAATAGTATTATCAATAATCAGATGCCATTCTTTTGAGCAATGTTTATAAAGAATATTTTCACTTTTAGCAATAACGTTTTTTTGTTTGGTTTTAGATTTCATGAGTAACAATTATTTTTATTTATCCCCCGATAGCAACCATCGTTCTATTTTTATTGCGTTGCGCAGAATCAGATAATTGCTCAAAAGTATTCATTCCTCCTCTGAAAGATTTTTTATTATTTATTGTTTCAAGAATTAGGTGTTGTATATCTTTCCCTTTTCTGAGTGCTGAAAGAATGTCCGTTTCGGAATTAGAAAACAAACAATTTTTTATTTTTCCATCTGCTGTTAATCGTATTCTGTTGCATGTATCGCAAAAAGGATTTGATACTGAACTGATAACAGCAAATGTCCCGAAATAATCTTTTATCATGAAATTTTTTGCTGTATCGTTCTTCCTGTCTGCAAGGCGCAACACCGAATTGCTATACTTTAAATCTATCGTATTCATTATTTCCTTGAACGATACTCCTTTTTGCCAATCCCATTTATTTCCATCAAAGGGCATAAATTCAATGAAGCGAAAATGAACATTGTTGTATTTAGTAAATTCAATGAAGTCAATCAGTTCATCATCATTAACATCTCTTATAATTACTGCATTCAATTTAACGTGAAAATTATTCTTAATAAGCAGGTTGATGTTTGACATAATTTTGTCAAAGTATTCTCTGCGAGTAATTCTGTTTGATTTTTCTTTTTGCAGTGAATCTAAACTAACATTGATGGATTTTAAACCGACTGACTTAAAAGTATCAATAAAATTATCTACCAACACTCCATTTGTTGTTATTGCGAGATCAACAGGCAATTGAGATAACGCTTGAATAATTTCTCTTACATCACTTCTCACTAATGGTTCGCCCCCTGTTAGCCTGATTTTATTTACACCTAGAGAAACAAAAGTTTTAGCAACCTCAACAATTTCTTTTTTATTCATGAATACTGAGCGAGGTCTCAGAGCAATTCCTTCCTCGGGCATGCAATAGAAACAGCGCAGGTTACACCGCTCGGTAAGTGAAATACGCAGATAATCGTGAACTCTGCCGAATTGGTCAATAATTTGTTTCCCGGCTGTTTCCATTAGAGTAAATTCATTTCTTTCTCTAATTGCTCAAATTCTTCTTTGCTCAGATATTTTTGCGCTAAAGGAAACAATGTGTAATCTTCACGGTAGATGTGCAACTTCAGTAGTTCTATTAATTCCCTTGCATTTTCATAGGCAGTATCAAGAATAAAAATTCTTGATGCAGTATCTTGAATACGGGTTGCTATTCCAAAGAAATTGAATGTTAATGCACCGAGCTGAATAAATTTAACATGGTCGTCTTCCATTACATCAATAGCTGTAACGGGCACTTGGCCAACGCTATGTTCACCTGCTGCTAGTAGTTTTTTATTTAAAACAGGGAATAAAGTTTTTTCTTCTTTTTCGTTGTGTGGGAGAATGTGATTGTCAAAGTATTTGAAAAAATTTCCGAATAATTCGTTTATTTTATGGTCAACTTTATATCCGCTTAATTTAAACTGAACCAATGCTTTTTCAAACAGGTCAACCTGTTCAATAACTTCTTTGTGTTCTTCAACAAATTCTTTTAATGGTTTTTCCATTTCATCAAATGAGACTTTCAGCTTTCCTGGCTGGTCATAGGCTTTTGGCGGATCCATGGGCGAGTGTTCGGTTTCTTCCAATCCTTTTTCAACATCACGTTTCAGTAGTTCATTTTTTACTTCTGCAGATTTTAGTTTTTCACCGGGTTGCAGAATTCGCTTGCCGGTTGCTGTATCTATTATTTTCATATACCGTTATGTTTATTTGCAAATAACGGCATGATTTAGCTATTGGAAAATGATTTGCATCATAGAATGAGAAGATAAGTGCTTAATAAAGCAACTTAAATCGAAATTTTATGCAGTAGATTTCTCTAAAAATTTGCTTTTACGCCTAGATTAAATGCTCTTGGCATTCCTGGTCGCAGGCCTGATGGCCTGCGGGCAACAATATATACTTCGTTTGTAATATTTGTAACATTTCCAAAAAGCGAGATATTTTTGTGAACCGCATAATTTGCGCTTGCATCAAGTGTAAAAAAAGCATCTGTTTTTTCGTGTTCTGGAATATTCCCCTGTCCTGCTTTGGTTCGCATTACATCAGTATATTTTCCACTCACATTGATGCTAAACAATTTATGTTCAAGCGCAAGAATAAAATTAAACTGGTTATTTGCAAGATAAGGCAAGTGATCTCCATCATTTACGGTGCCCCAATCTTCAAAATCGCTTTTAAAACTTGATTTAAAGATTGCATCGGTATAGGAATACACTATTGTTAAAGGAAGACTGAAAGCTGTTTTTGCAGACGAAAGAAAGTCATAGGTAGCCTGAAATTCAACACCCTTTGATTCTGCTCTACCACCGTTGAAAAGTTCGCCTGTTCCACTTCCTCCCGATGCAGCAAGATCGCTTCCAAGAAGATTTTTGTAGTTGTTGTAGAATCCAACTAACTGACCTGATAAACCCTTATAAGCATATCTTAACCCCAATTCATAATTATAGCTTTCTTCGGGCTTTGCATCTTCTGTTGGTCCGGGAGGAGCAAAACCTTTATGAACTCCTACAAAAGCACTTAAATTCTTGCTGAATTTATAATCAATACCAATTCCAGGAATAAATGAGGAAACGGTATTTTTAGTTGCTATTAATGATGCACTTGTACGTTCCGGATCTGTTTTCCCGTAATCTTTTTTACCCAGTTGCACATTTTCAAATCTTATTCCGGGAACTACACTCAATTTATTCCAGTTAAGTTTGTATTGAACATAGGCAGCCATAGCAGTTGCAGAAACAATTTGATTGCTTTCTGTTCCGGCAATTCCTGATTTTGTAAGCTGCATAACACTGTTTTCTATCCGGTATTCATCCTGATGCTGAAAACGGTCCATTTCATCATAATGGTAACGAAAGCCCGCATCAATTTTGTGGGTTATGGCTGCTGTTTTAAAATTAAATCCAAGTATAGTCTGAATTCCTTGAGAATAATACGTACGGGTATTTGCTTTTACATAGAGTGCATCATCATTAATACTTGATGTTCCGGTAATAATGCTGTAGGCATAACTATTCTCTTGAGGATTTTCCAAAACATCAGCAATTGAAAATTTTGTACCGGCAGTATCTTTTACTGCATCTAATTTATACCAGTTGCGGTGAAAATCTGTGCGGTAAGCTGTTGTGGTAATATCCAGAAATTTTGCAGGATGTATTAAATGCGTTACAGACAACTGTGTTTGTTTTGTATTGATAACATCTTTCTGTGATGCCGAATACCTCCGCAATGGATTAACACTGTAGTCATCTTCAGTTAAACCAAGATAGGTTTCATTTGATTCTTCAACCGTTTGTCCTACTTTAAAATTCAGCGACTGGTAGATTTTTGCATCCGGATTGGTATTAACCCGAAATTTTATGAGGTAATCTTTCTTATCAAAACCTGTATCTCCACCTCCGTCTAATTTTTTAAAACCATCAGATCCATACATAAATGTTTCAACCATGTATCCAAAATTTTTATGTGAGTTTCCAATGTTTGCGTGAAGATTTCTTCCTCCAAAGCTTCCTCCGATCAGGTGAATTTTTCCTGAAAAATTTGCAGGAATTTGAGTGGAGATAAGATTGATAGCTCCACCTGTAGTAAACGGTCCGTATTTTATCTGGCTACTGCCTTTAAGAATTTCCACTGCCTGCATTCTGCCTATTGTGGGGAAATAATAAGCAGCCGGTGACGCATATGGTGCGGGAGCCATGAGCACGCCATCCTCCATAATGGTGATTTTTGAACTACGTTCAACACCTGTTCCTCTTAATCCTATGTTGGGACGAAGTCCAAAGCCATCTTCTTCCTGCAGATTTATGCCGGGAACAGAACGAAGCATTCTGTTTATATCGGTATAACTAAACTTTGCTATTTCTTTTGGAGAGATATAAAATGCAGATCCGGGAATTTCTTTAAGACCTGCCAAACCACCTGTCATTGTAACACTTTGAACAACCATTTCGGGCAAGTCCAATACATTTTCGGTTAAACTAATATCTTGTTTTGTAGTTTCTTTTGCATTTACTGCAATGGCTATCTTCTCTGTGTTATAGCCGATACATGAAACTACAAGAGTATATTGACCCGGAGGAACTTCCTTTATAAAATAGTTCCCTTTACCGTTGGTAGCTGCTCCTATCTTAGTGTTTTCAAGGTAAACCGAAACCCCGGGAAGGGTAACTTCTGTTCCCTTTTGAGTTATCACTCCTTCAACTAATGCGTTTTGTGCTTTTAGAAGAAATGGTGTCAGTAAACATAGTATTAGAAAAAATCTGCTTTTCATCTTGTCATTATTTTTCAATTTTATATACTGTCGCAAAGATGAGAGCAGACTTTCTTAGTCTCAATACCATGAATATGGTATTGAGACTAATTCTAAATAACTATAATTTCAATCCTGTTTTTGGCCATTTTATGTTGGGACGGATAAGCACCATGAGGTATGCCCAGTTGCTGGTTGCATTTACCTGTCCGCCTCTTATTGCTTTTAGTGATTCGGTTCCGAACATTTGCGAGTACCCGCCTTGTATTCCAACTCCTTCCGTAAAATTATAGGTTAACGTTAAGTCAAGTTCAATGCCCAAGTAGCTTGGCATGGCAACAAAAGAACCTGTGTTTGTTGTGGCTGCAACATCTTTAATATCGGCATTTGCCATGAAATAATGTCCATTCAGAGAGGCGGTAATTTTTTTGAAGTTGGTATTTACTTTTAAGTAGATATCATTTAAGCCTACGCTGTTGGCATGGTTGAGCACATAGAAGTAATCCATGTATCCGTTGAAGCGGTGATTGGTTCCATACAATGGGGAGAACGATGTGCTTTTTGTTAGTGAGGTGCTGGCATCCTGACTGGTTCCTGATAATAGTTCAGCACCTAATGTAACACCTAATTGTGTAATCGGTTTGTATGTTATTTCAGCAGAAATATCATAAGCACTTAAATCTTTGGGGCGTTTATCAGCTTTTAGTACGGCTGCATTTTTACCCAATTGATAATAAACATAAATGATAGATGATATTTTTCCAAAGTTAAGTGAGGTACGCACTCCAGCTGTTTGGCTGAAATACTGTGCTCCGTAGGTTACTTTTCCGGCTGTATCGGTTTCGGTGTATTGCAGTCCGTTATTTAAAAATAATGCACTGATATTTGCTTTCTTAAACTGGCGGAATAGCCAGATAAATTGCATGGATTTGTAATTTGCTTTCTGGTTATAGATGTTTGATTTGCTTTGTTCTTTGTCCTGATTGTAGGCAAATCCTGCATGTACAGTAAGCACGCTGTCATTGACATATTTGAGCAGCGCAAGGTCATGTCTTCTTCCTTGCATTGCCCAATCTAATGAACCTAAAATTCTGTCGTCATCATAAGAAAGTTGTTGTCTTCCAACTTTGAGGCTGAGTTTATTGGTGAATAATAATTCACCCCAGCCTTCAAACAATGAAAGTTTTCCGGTGCTGTCAACACTCAGGTTGTTGGTAGAACCCCATACTCTTACATCTTGCACGGTTGCTGCTAAACGAAATTTTTTTGCGTTGTATTGATACCCCAGTCGTGCTCGTTGCGAGGTAAATATTCCCGCCTTTTGGTTGGTATCTGCCAATGCCTGAAAGCCGTGGCGGTATTCTGACCGTGCCATGTATTGGATGTTGATGGTTCCGCTGGCTTCGGTTGGTGTTGTTGCTGCCGGGGTTTGAGCCTTAGCAGACATTATACATAGCAATGACAGGGCGACAGCACTGAACAGGGTAAGGGTGATACTGCGGATGAGGGGGGGAGTGTTGTTTTTCATTTGTTTTTTGTTTTTGTTTTTTTGCTTACTGTTTAATCCCGTTTTTGACCGACAAACCGGGCTTTTAGTTACTGTTTAATGGGTGGTAGACGGCACATTGAACCCAATAGCTCCATTTACTATAGTGGTGGCTGAGGTATTGAACCGGATAGCTCCATTTTGTTTGATGCCACGCGCCACATTGAACGGGATAGCTCCATTTTGCTTGATGCCGCGCGCCACATTGAACCGGATAGCTCCATTTTGTTTGATGCCACGCTCCACATTGAACAGGATAGCTCCATTTCGTTTGATGCCACGCGCCACATTGAACAGGATAGCTCCATTGGATACAATACCTCAGCCACCACGATATAAAATAGCTCCATTTCCTGTTTCCTGACGCGCACAGATGAGCCAAATGGTCTTTTTGGGGCTTTACAGATGCGGAAGAGGTAGATAAATCAAACATTTAGGTTCTGTTAAGCGTGTTTATGGAGAAGTATTTCTTTACTTAAGTCCACATTCAGTCCATTCAGGTTCATTATTCAACTTGGTCTTTCGCAGTCTTTGCGGTTATAATACCACCAGTTGATTGCTGTGGCAAAAGCAAAGAAAACTGCTATGGCATAAAAGAAACCGTTTGCATTACCCGTGCTGTTCATTACCGCGCTTACTGATTTTGCGAAAATGAAAGGACCAAAAGCTGCAATGGCTGCTGTAAAACCTATTACACCTGCTGCCTGGCGAGGATTTTTTCCAAATATAATAGGGTATTGACGGAAGGTGGCGGCATTGCCCATTCCTGTAATAAAAAACAGGAACAGCATCAGGTAAAGAAACATAGGAAACTGTTCAACGGATGTGGGTGTTAATAACCCTAATTGAACCATTGCTACGCAACCTATGATTAAGCCTATTCCTGTGAGGGTTGTTAAAACTGCACCTCCTACTTTATCGGCTATAAAGCCAAATAATACGCGGCTGCCTGCTCCAATCAGGGGACCTAAGAACGCATATTTCAATGGATCGGGGGCTCCGGCAAAATCTCCGTAAATAGTTTTTATCATTAAGGGAAATATGGCTGCAAGCCCTGAAAATCCTCCAAAAGTCATTACATAGGTTATAGTGCAAAACCAGGTGTGTTTATCTTTAAATATATCCAACTGTTCTTTAAAAGATGCTTTCACCGGTATGCTTTTTATCAGGAACCAGGAAGCTATTGCAAGTATTACCAATAAAGGAACATACCAGAAAGCTGCGCTTTGCAAATATATTTCTGAGGTGCCCAATACTTCTTTTGTTTTAGGATCAACTTTGGTAAAAACTTCGGCTGCACCGTAAGTGGCAACGCCCAACATGGCAGGTGTCATAAATTGTGCAACGCTCACACCAAAATTTCCGATACCCGCCTGAATACCTAATGCAGTTCCCTGCAATCTTTTAGGAAAAAACATACTTGTGCTTGGCATGTAGGATGAGAAGTCGCCTCCTCCGAAACCGCAGGTAAAAGCTAACACCATAAATACCCAGAAGGGTGTTGTGGGGTTCATTACAGCAAGACCAAGCCCTATGGCTGGTATTATTTTAATAAAGGTTGCTATGCTGATAACATGGCGCGAACCGTAAATGGGCAATAAAAATGTATGAACTAAACGGAGCAATCCCGCTGCCAGACCAGGTATGGCGGCTAACCAGAAGAGTTGGTCTTTGGTAAACTTAAATCCTATGCCCGGTAGTTTGGTAACAATGGCGCTCATCATAAACCAGGTAGCGAAAGAGAGGATAAGTGAAATTGTTGTTATTGTTAGTACTCTCCAGGCGATTGATTTACCTGTACTTTCCCAAAAATCAGGGTTTTCGGGTTCCCATTTTGTTAGCCATGTTGCCATAATGATTTTGGTTTTAGTTGTTTGTAATGCGATTGTATTATTATTGAATTTATCTTACGATTCTTAATATCGGGCACGGTGCTTCTTTAAATACCTCAAAAGTCCTGCTCCCCATCAATAATTTGCCTAATGGTGAGGCTAAGTGACTTGCAAGCAAAATCAGTTCAGCTCTTCTTTCTTTTGCAATAGCAACAATCTCGGAGGCAACATCACCTTGACCGAACACAGCTTCAATATTTGTTACATTCAGGTCATTGAGCTTCTTGGCTTCGGCAATCAGAATTTGTTTTCCTTCGTTTATCCATCCTTCCCGTATCTTAGCCCATTCAGGAGAATCAGTGGCTAAAACACCTGTGCTATGGAATTTTTCATTTACATATAGTAAAACTATTTTAGAACCAGTGGTTTTTGACAGATAGGCAGCGTGTTCCCGTGCTTTATCTGCCAGTTCCGAATTCCCTACTGGGTAAATGATAGTCTGGTAAGAAAATTCTGCACCTTTTACTGCGGCCTTTGCCAAAACAGTTTGTAATCCCGGAATGTGTTCTTGAATTTTAAGTCCGATTTCTTCTTTGCGGATACGAGCCCTGCCGCCTTTTTCTGCCCAGGTTTTGGTCCATTTGTACTGGGCTACCTGAAGAACAACCAAAGCAAGAACTGCGACACCTAAAAATATGAGGAAGCCATATTGGAAGGAGCCAGTCAGTTGTTTTGATTGACCCATTGCATTGGGAATGATGCTGCCTCCCAATGCGCCAATCTCGCCAATCATACTGCCAGCCACTGCTGTGGTAAGGGGCCAGCGCAATGGCACTAGCTGAAACAGCGACCCATTACCTGCTCCCAAAGCTGCGAATGTAACCATGAATAGGATGGTGGTACTTACCAGATCGAGTTGGAAAGATGCAATAAACATGCAGATGATAATAATTACAAACATCAGTTTAAGAGAATTAACTCCTCCCCAACGGTCAGAAATCCATCCGCCTACCACCCGAACAGCACTTCCCATGAGAGCTGCGAGCATAGTGAGCTGCCCGGCTTCCACTTTTGTTACTCCAAACTGATCATGAAAATAAGTGGGAAGGAAACTGGATAATCCAATAAACCCTCCAAAAGTGATGATATAAATTAGGTTGAAAACCCACCCATCTTTTTCAAACAGACATTTGATATGTTCCAGAAAACTCTGCTTATGTACATCGGGAGGTTCTTTGGCAAAGATTATCATCACCAGCATTGGTATCAACATAAAGATGGCACCCATTCCATATACTGCCTGCCATCCGAATTCAGTGGCAAGCGGGGGGGCAAACAGCATTGCCAGAACAGTGCCGCTGTTTCCAGCTCCTGCAATTCCCATTGCCAGTCCTTTGTATTTTGGGGGATACCATCCTGAGCCCAAAGAAAGCGCAACCCCAAAACTTGCCCCGGCAATGCCAAGCAGAACGCCCATATTCAATACTTCAGAATAGGTATCAACCATAAAATATCCGTATACCAATGCTATCAGGATTAATCCCATCTCTACCAGAGATGCATATTTCCTACCAATGTATTGAGCTAATACTCCAAGAGGGAATCGCATTAATGCCCCTGCCAGAATAGGAATAGAAACCATAAACCCTTTTTGCCCAGGAGTAAGATTGAACTCTTCGCTGATGAACGGAGCCATAGCTCCGTTCAAAACCCAAATAGCAAAACAAAAATCAAAATAAAGGAAAGACGCAAAAAGGGTGGGTGCGTGCCCTGCTTTTAAAAAAGTTTTAAAATTTCCCATATATATTATAATATTATAGATGAAGGTTGTTATATTTTTTTGTCAAAAGAAAAAGATTAAAAATTTCGCAACAAATGTATTGGTGATGAATCGACAGATACAATGATTCCCATCATAGTTTACAAATGACTTATGTCAGTTTATATTGTTGATAAATAAAAATGCAAACTATGATGATAATCATTGTTTGAGCGAATGATAATTCAAAAAATTTGTAGAGCTATTTTTTTGTAAAAAAGTGATATTTATAAAAACATTATTAGTTAAAACTTAAACAGGCTCTTAGCTAAAATTTATAATCATGACTAGGAACATTAAATTATATGACCAAAATCATTGTTTTAAGACTACAAGAAAAACAATTTTGTCCCCGGAAATAACCACACAACAAAACCTTACATTAACATTAATCATATTTTAAAAGGGGAAACAATGAAACAGGTAAATAAACCCAATCCACAATATATGAGAAAAACATTTTTTTTCTTTTTGCCAATTACAGGTTTCTTCCTGTTTTCAATTTCAGCAACCCATGCACAAGATGGTGAAGCAATTTTTAAACAAAACTGCTCAGCCTGCCACAAAGTAGGAGGAGGACGATTAGTAGGGCCAGACCTTGCAGGCGTTACCACAAAACGCACAGAAGAATGGCTGATGAAATGGACACGCAGTTCGCAAGCACTAATCAAAAGCGGAGACGCTGATGCCAAAGCAATTTATGAAGAATACAGCAGCATCATGATGCCCGACCAAACCATCCCCAATGGCGACATAAAAGCAATCTACACATTCATTGCCGGAAAAAGTGAAGCCGCAACAGTTGCCGCTCCTACAGTTGCAGAAACACCTGTAAGCGCTTCAGCAAATGCAACACCCGAAGTTATTGAACTCGGCAAAAATCTGTTTATTGGCAGCAATGCCCTCAGTAATGGAGGAGTTGCCTGCATAGCATGCCACAATGTAAACTACACCGGAGTTATTCCAGGAGGTTTGCTGGCAAAAGATTTAACAACAGCCCATAGCAGATTAGGAGGTGATGCCGGAATATTAGGAATATTAGGAGCACCACCATTTCCTGCAATGACACAAGCCTATAAAGGCAAAACCATAACCGAACCCGAAATAGCAGCCCTCACAGCTTTTTTAAACAAAGTTGATAAAGACACTGCAAATCAGGTAGCAAGTTCACCATACCTTTTACTCTATGGAGGTATTGGTGGTTTAGGCGGAATACTTATTCT
>CAMBRL010000013.1 GCA_945870105.1 Chitinophaga pinensis | reverse complement strand
AATGTCCGTTAGTTCCAATTCCTATTGTTTGAACATTGGTTAACACTCCGCTGCTTGCATCATACTGTATAAGCATTACATACCCTTCGTCTGCATAATTTTGTCCGGTGTAAATGGTTCCCGACAACTCAAACAAATCAGGGCTGTTTCCATGTTCTACAAAAATAGTCTGACACGATTCTTCGCTGCAACCGTTAGCGGTGTTGGTAACAGTTAAGCACACTTCATAATGCTCAGGAAACAAGGTATAAGTATGGTTAGGGTTGTGCATATCGCTTGCATGCCCATCACCAAAGCTCCACGTGTAATGCGTTCCGTCTGCATTAGATGGTCCGGCAAAGTGAACCTCATTACCTGTAATAGTGTAAGTGAATTCTGAGTTACATGTACTTCCGCTTCCGTGTTGTACATATACTGTCTGACAAACGGTATCGCTGCAACCGTTAGAAGTGTTGTTGATAATCAGGCACACATTATAATGTTCCGGGAACAGCGTGTACGTATGCCAAGGATCTTGTCCTTGTCCGGTTGAGTTGTCGCCAAAAATCCAGCTGTAGCTTACACCATTTTGATTTGAATGGCCCATGAAGTGTATGGCATTGTCAACAACGGTATAGGTGAATGATGCTTCACACTCATCACCTCCGCCACTGCTGCTTTGTACATAAACGACCTGACATGAATGGCTTTCGCATCCATTGCTGTTGTGAATTGTTAAACAAACGGTATAATGTTCAGGGAACGATGTAAACGTATGTGTTACGTTTTCGCCTGTGCCTTCGGTGCCATCACCAAAGCTCCAGCTATAGGTAACACCCGGAACTGATGAACTTCCATGGAATACTGCAATATTTCCGTCCTGTACAAAGGTGAATGAAGCTTCGCAATCGCTGTTATTTTCGTTGCCTTCAACAAATACAGTATGGCAATAGGTATTCTCACAGCCATCGTTGTTATAGATAGTCAGGCAAACATTGTAATGCTCGGGTGAAAGAGTGTAATTATGAACCGGATTTTCACCTCCACCTGTTGTTCCGTCACCAAAATGCCAGTAGTAATAAACACCGGGAACGTTAGATGCACCATCAAAATGCACCTCGTTTCCACTGATGGTGTAAGTGAAAGATGCGTGACATTCTTCAGGTGTAGTGCTTTCAATAAAGATGGTTTCGCATACCTGATCTTCGCAACCGCTGCTGTTGTGAATGGTTAAGCACACTTCATAATGTTCGGGTGAAAGGTCATAGTTATGCACCACGTTCTCACCATTGGCATCGCTTTGGTCACCAAAGTTCCAGTGATAGGTTACACCGGGAACGGTTGATTCTCCATGAAAATGAACTTCGGTGCCGGTAATGGTATAGGTGAATGAAGCTTCGCAGGCAGGAGGACCTTCAACATAAATGGTTTGGCAAACGGTGTCCTGGCAACCAACGTTGCCGTTTACTACAATCATACACACTTCGTAATGTTCGGGATAAAGCTCATAGGTATGTGTTTGACCTTGTCCGGTTGCAGGGCTGGAACCATCACCAAAAAACCAGTAGTACGAAACTTCGGAATAGCTTGAGTGTCCTTCAAAAGCAACGGTAGCACCTTCAACAACATAGGTAAATGAACCTTCGCAGTTCATGCCCGGTCCTGTTTGTACATAAACACTTGCACAATATTCATCGGTGCAGCCGAGTCCGTCTGAAATCGTAAGACATACATTGTAATGCTCCGGATAAACCGAATACGTATGCGTTACATTTTCGCCATTGGCATCGCTTTGGTCGCCAAAGTTCCAATGATACGTTACGCCAGGGGTATCTGATATTCCATGAAAAACCACAACATTGTTTTCAACGGTGTAGGTAAATTCACCTACGCAGGCAAAGCTTGAAATTGCTGCTGCAAAGATAAGTGTGAGGGTAGAGATTAATTGTTTCATTTTTATTTATGATTTGGTGAATTACGATTTAGTGATTTTGGGTTTCGGTGATATACACGCTGATTGTTTGATAAAGGTTGGTAGGTTTGTTTTTTTATTTATGGATGTGCCACCGCTATAGTAGCTGCCGCATTTTCAAGTTGTATGGAATTAGTTCCGTTATATAAAGTGCAGTTTAAACTGATGTTCAACTTTTTTGTTCTATCTCCGTTCTCATTTACTTCATATTCTTCCACATTGTTTATTTTAAAATAGCTGGCCATGGGCTGTGCTGCATTGTTGGAGGTGTATTCCACACCTGCCGCATCGGTCCATTGCACCTCTACTGTTGAAAGGTTAAAAGGGTTTGAAATAGTGGTAGTGGTGGCTGAATAACGGATAGAACACTCGCCCGGATTTTCGGTGGCAACGTTGAGGCAGCGGGTATTTGTGCAACTATCGCTGCTTACAGTGGTAAGACAAACTTGGTAAACTCCGGGGGTGGCAAAGGTGTGGGTTGGATTGGCGCTGTTGTCGTTGGCAGTTCCGTCACCAAAATCCCAATCATAAGTCCATGGTGCTGTGCCACCCGGGTTAGAAGTAAGCGCAACGGTGTTTACATCCACCGAAGAGAGAATAAACCCCGCATCGCACGAAAGTGCCGACACGCCTAGGTTAAGCGGATTGCTGATATTGCTGCTGCAACCCGACTGGTAAGTTACGGTAAGTCCTACCTCATAAATGCCGGTATTGGCATAAATATGTGTGGGGCTTCCCTCGGTAGAAGTGGTGCCATCGCCAAAGTCCCATAAAAAGCTTTGCGGCTGACCACCCGTTGTAAGCGGAGTAAACTTTACGCTGTAGCTTGCAGGCGCCCCGCCCGGAACAGCAAACGGAAGATAGGTTAATGGAAAACTTCCTGCATCAATTGCCGAAGAGGGAACTGCATCGGCTTTGTAATTGCTGAATATAACCTTCAGAGTATTGGCGCAACTAAAGCAATCGGTTGGCTTAAACTCTCCCATAAAGGTGAACACATCGTTAGCGTCTAACCAATAATCCGAATACATATAATAGCCGTTTTCACCGGCACTGATAGCAAGACCCGAATTGTCTAATTGTCCGTTGATGAAAAATACGGGGGTGGTATCGGTTGGCTCGGGGTCATCGGGTTTGTTGCAGGCAAACAGGCAAATAGCCAAGCAGGGAAGTAGCCAAGTAGCAAATCCTATTTGGCTATTTGGCTTAGTGGCTATGTGGCTTTTTGAGTAAAGTTTTATCATACAATCAATGACGGATTAAATCGTATTTGAGTTGGAGTTGGAGGGAGATGTTGCGGTCAGTTCCTTTAATATTATTGTAACTGTTTTGGGTAATATCATAAAAACCATAACTGAACTGCAATCCTGTGTTCATTCTATCAAACAGAGTTAACTCATATCCTATAAAAGCTGCAATATCATTTTTGCGGAAGCCCGCATGTTCTCCTGTTTGTTTTTCTGTGCTGCTTTCAAGAACACCAAAGCTGTTTTCGGTTGTATGTGTTATTTTGGAAGTAGTGGTAAGCAACCGATAATAACAAGCTCCAACTAAAAGATGGCTTCTCTGTGTGATATTAAATCTCAGATACAGAGGAATAGTTAAATAATGAAGCGTTTGAGGCGAAATTGTCGTCTTGTCGTTTTCAACTCCAAAACCAAACTCAGAATTGGTAATAGTTTTATCATTATTAAGTGCTCCTCTGCTTGAATAAACTGCACTTACTCCAAGTTCAATATGTTTGCTGAATGCTCTTTGATAATATATACCGCCTGTAAAACCAATTATACCCTTATTATCATTTACTCCTATAGTTGAATAGTAAGGAAACCAATACCCCGTCCCTGCCATAACACCCCAGGCATTTTTGGTTTCTTTTCCTGGCGCGGTAAGCGTGTTTTTAGCGGTTTCTGCTAAAGAAGCAGAATCGGTTGAAAGCATTTTTTCGGCTGCTTGGGCAGAATCTTGTTCATTTTCAGTGGTTGCCATCTGGGTAGAAATGGTTGCCACCAAGGTTTCAGCCGTTGCCATCTGGGTAGGAATGTTTGCCAGCCGGGTTTCATCCGTTGCCATCTCGGTAGAAATGTTTGCCACCAAGGTTTCAGCCGTTGCCATCTGGGTAGGAATGGTTGCCATCTGGGTTTCAGCCGTTGCCATCTCGGTAGAAATGGTTGCCACCAAGGTTTCAGCCGTTGCCATCTGGGTAGGAATGGTTGCCATCTGGGTGTCAGCCGTTGCCGTTGAGTTGAGAACCGTTGCCGACTGGTTGGCAGCCGTTGCCAACTCTGTTTCTTTCCCCTTTTTATCAGTTGTCGGTATAAAAAACCAAGCCGCACCCGCCACCAAAACCACAAACATTGAAGCAGAGAAATACCAGAAAAACCCAACTCTGCGTTTCCTCTGCTGTGCATCAAGCAAGGTTTCCATACCCGCCCATGCTTTTTCATCAAAGGCAAACTCACGGCTGTTGAGCTTTTCGTTGATGATGTTTTCGGTTTCTTTTTCTTTACTCATGCTGTTTTCTTTTTTACCGCTAAGGCGAAAAGGCGCTAAGCTGTTTTGCTTTTAATTTCAACTACCTCTGTCCCTAATATTCTTACTTTCAGTTTTTCGCGGGCATTGTTCAAATGCCATTTGCTGGTTCCTTCGCTCATACCCAACATTTCGGCTATTTCTTTATGTCCGAAACCATCTACCACAAAAAGATTAAATACTTTTTTACTCACATTCGGCAACTTGTCAATATGGCGTTGAATTTCCTGTGCATCCATGCGCTTTACCGCATCGTTTATTTCCACCAGTGTTTCATCTTCTCTGCGGTCGGTAAAATCGTGATATTCTAAAAGCTCTTTTTCTTTTTTGTTTTTGCGGTATTCATCAATAATGGTGTTGATCATCAGTCGTCTTGCCCACAAGCCAAACGGAATTTCCTGTCTGTATTTTTCAAGATTATTCAGCAATTTTAAATAGCCGAGATTTAAGAGGCTTTGGGCATCTTCTTTATTATTGCAATATCTAAAACAAATGCTCATTAAAAAACTATACAACTGTTTATACAAAGCAAACTGCGCCTTGCGTTCCTTATTAATACACTGCCGTAAAAGTTCCTGTTCAATGTTCATTTAACCAATAAAGGTATAAAAAACGGCAAAACACAATCTGCATTCAACTACACGTAAGATTTTGTGCAAAGGTTAGGCTGAAGAAAAAAATATTTTTCAATCGCGCTAAATCCCTTTACAGAAAAGAGTTTGCAAGTTTATTAATTTCTGGTTTTTGTTTTTAAAAACAGCTGAAAAAGCACCAAACAAACCGGTCCATTTTCATACGTTGAAAATGTCTTATTTAGAACAGTTCTAAATTAACAATTTTTATGAACTTTTTTCACACACATTCATTCTTCTTCTATTTTTGCACCGGCTAAAAAAGCCCTTCTTCTACATCGCTTATTCATCAGAAACCCCAGCAATATGAATGTTAAATGCCTGATGCACACTAAACTAACCAAGGTATTTTTTCCTCTCTTTTTCCTCTTTTTTCTAACATTTTCTTTTACTGCAAAAGCCGTTGACGGAGAGAAGCTTTTTAAACAAAACTGCTCTGCCTGTCACAAGCTGGACGATAAAAAACTGACAGGCCCCGGTTTAAAAGGTGTTTTCGACCGTGTTCCGCAACCTGCTGAAGAGTGGCTTTACAAATGGATTAAGAACAACGAAGAGTTGCGTAAAAGCGGTGATGCTTATGCAAACAAAATTTTCAACGATTACGGAAAAGTAGCGATGTCATCGTTCACGCATCTTTCTGATGAGGAGCTGAAAGCAATTATTGCTACAATCAAAGCAGGGCCTCCGTCACCGCCTGCACCGGTAGCAACTGCACCAGGTGCTGAACCCGCAACTGCACCAAAAGGCAACACTATGTTATATGTGCTGCTTGGTCTTACCATCCTGTTCCTAATCTTAATCAATGTTCTTTCAGGAGTAAAACGCTCACTGCAAACATTGGTAAATGAAAAAGATGGTTTGCCCGCACCTGTAGAATTGGGTACTTGGGGTGAAATAAAATACTGGCTGGGACACAATAAAGGCATAGTTGCCTTGGGGGTTATCATTGGTTTCTTATGGATTTCAAAAATCGGATGGGATGCTTTAATGGGCATTGGCGTTTATCAAGGATATCAGCCTGAGCAACCAATTGCTTTCTCTCACCAGATACACGCGGGACAAAACGGAATCAACTGCGTTTACTGTCACTCAGGCGCTGAAAAAGGTAAAGTTGCCGGCATCCCTTCAGCCAACGTTTGTATGAACTGCCACAAAGCAGTTCAGGAAGGTAGAATCACCGGGACAAAAGAAATTGCAAAAATCTACGCAGCCTTGGATTACGATCCGAACACCGGAAAATATGGCAGCAACCAGAAACCAATTCAATGGGTAAAAGTTCACAACCTACCTGATCACGTTTATTTCAACCACAGCCAACACACCATTGCCGGAAAGCAAGAATGTAAAACCTGCCACGGTGCAATCGACTCGATGACGGTTGTAAAACAACATTCACCATTAACAATGGTTTGGTGTATAGAATGTCACCGCACAACCGAAGTGCAAACCGCAGGAAACGGAAACGGCTATTACGACTATATACACGCTACTTACAAAGACAAGTTTAAAGGGCAAAAGATAACCGTTGAAAAAATGGGCGGACTTGAGTGCGCAAAATGTCATTACTAATTATAGAATAAGCTCCATATTAATATGACCAAAGTAAAAAAATACTGGAAAGGAATAGAGGAACTTGAAAACACTCCCGAGTTCAGAAAATCCGCTGAAAACGAATTTCCTGAGCAAACGAATGTAGAGTTTCTTGGCAATGATGCACTTGCCGATTCTTCAACCAACCGCAGGGATTTCCTGAAATTTCTTGGATTCGGTGTTACAGCCGCAACCATTGCAGCCTGTGAAACACCTGTAAACAAAGCTATCCCATACCTGAACAAACCTGAGGAAATTACTCCGGGTATTGCCAATTGGTATGCATCTACCTTTGCTGACGGAAATGATTACGCCAGCATTCTGGTAAAAACACGCGAAGGTCGTCCTATTAAAATTGAAGGAAACAAACTTTCGCCTGTTACTAAAGGAGCAGTTAATGCACGCATCAATTCATCGGTTCTTTCTTTATATGACTCAACAAGGCTGAAAAATCCGTTGGCTAAAAAAGCGGCTGCAACCTGGAGCGAAGTTGATAAAGACATAAAATCACAATTAGAAGCTATTGCTGCAAAGGGCGGGAAAATCAGAATTCTGAGCAATTCTATCATCAGTCCTACCACTAAAAAAGCAATTGCTGACTTTACAGCAAAATATCCCGGCACCGAACAGGTTACTTACGATGCTGTTTCTTACTCAGGAATTCTGAAAGCGAACCAAGCAAATTTTGGTTCGGCAATTATTCCTGATTATCATTTTGAAAATGCTGAAGTAATTGTAAGCTTTGGTGCTGACTTCTTGGTTAACTGGCTTGCTTCTGTTGAATATGCAGGACAATACGGACAAACAAGAAATCCGAAAAACGGAAAAATGTCACGCCACTTCCAGTTTGAAACCACCCTTTCGGTTACCGGTTCAAACGCAGATGTGCGTGTTGCAATAAAACCTTCTGAGCAGGGATTAGCTGTTTTAGCACTCTATAATATTATAGCAAAAGCAAAAGGCGCTGCTACTTATGATGCAGGTATTGCTGATGAATACAAAGATAAATTACAGACAGCTGCTGCTGAATTGTTAGCTGCAAAAGGAAGTCTGGTTATTTGCGGAAGCAACGACACCAATGTTCAGGTGGTAGTAAATGCTATCAATGAATTATTAGGCAACTACGGAAACACGATTGATACTGCAACTCCGGTTTATCTGAAACAAGGTGACGATGCTAAAGTAGCTGCCCTGGTTGCTGAAATGGCAAGCGGTTCAGTTGATGCAGTTATATTATATGGTGTAAATCCGGCATATACTTACGGTTCAGCATTTGTTTCAGCGCTTGAAAAAGTAAAACTGAAAATCTCTTTTTCTGACCGCGAAGACGAAACAGCTTCATTGGTAAATTACGTTTGTCCTGATAACCATTATCTGGAATCATGGAACGATGCAAATCCTAAAAAAGGACAATACAGCTTAGGTCAACCTACTATCTCTCCTTTATTCAGCACACGTCAGGCACAAGAGAGTTTATTGGTTTGGGCAGGAATTGAAACTTCTTATCACGATTATTTAAAAGCTAACTGGCAAACTACAACAGGCGCTTCTTGGGAAGTAAGTCTGCATGATGGTTTTTATTCAGTTCCTGTTGCACAGGTAGCTGCTGAGCCGGTTAAACCTGCTGCAGTTGCTGCAACAAAAGAAACACCTGCTGCTCCCGCAACTGATATTTCTTCAGCTGCTGCTGCAGTAAGAAAAGGAGTTGCCGCAGGAGCAACTGAATTACAGGTCTATATTAAAACAGGTTTGGGAGATGGTTCTCAGGCAAACAACCCTTGGTTACAAGAGTTGCCTGATCCTATTTCAAGAGTAACCTGGGATAACTACGTTACCATGTCACCAAAACAAATGGCGGAACTTAATCTGAGCCGCTTGGAAAGAGGTGATGACAATGCTGATGTAGTTGAAGTTACCGTAAACGGAGTAACTATAAAGGCACCTGCATTCCCGCAGCCCGGCCAGAAATACGGAACTGTTGGTTTAGCACTTGGTTATGGAAGAACAGGGGCAGGAAAAACTGCTGACGGTATCGGAGCAAATGCATACCAATTTGTTTCTGTTGTTGATGGAAACGCAACATATGCTGCTTACGATGTAACCGTAAAAGGTACAGGCGAAAAATATCAGATTGCTGCTACTCAAACTCACCACACCTTGATGGGCAGAGAGGCGATTGTAAAAGAAACAACATTTGCTGAATACCTGAAAGATCCGAAATCAGGAAATGCTCCATTACTATTACAAACTACCAACCACGGCAAGCAACCTGTTAAAGATATTAACCTGTGGCGCGACCATGATCTTGAAACAGGACATTTGTGGGGATTAACCATTGACTTAAACTCCTGTATCGGTTGCGGAGCCTGTGTAACAAGCTGCACCTCAGAAAATAATGTTGCTGTAGTAGGAAAGGATGAAGTGCGCAGAAGCCGTGAAATGCACTGGATCAGGATTGACCGCTATTACAGCAGCGATATGAATCAGGAAGTTGCAGATGCAGAAGGATTGAATGCAATTGACAAATTCACAGAGATGGAAGCGGCTTCAGAAAATCCTTCTGTTCTGTTCCAGCCGCTGATGTGTCAGCATTGCAACCACGCACCTTGCGAAACGGTTTGTCCTGTTGCTGCTACAACACACAGCTTGGAAGGTCTGAACATGATGGCTTACAACCGTTGCATCGGAACACGTTACTGCGCAAACAACTGTCCTTATAAAGTAAGAAGATTTAACTGGTTTAAATATTCAGACAACGAGCAGTTTGATTTCAACATGAATGATGACTTGGGCAAAATGGTTCTGAACCCTGATGTAGTAGTACGTTCAAGAGGGGTTATGGAAAAATGTTCGCTTTGCGTTCAGCAAATTCAGGCAGGAAAACTGACTGCTAAAAAAGAAGGCAGAAAAGTGAAAGATGGAGATATTCAAACCGCCTGCGCTACGGCTTGTCCAACACATGCAATTGTTTTTGGCGACCTGAGTGATGTAACATCAGAGGTGCGCAAACTTTCTAAAGATGACAGAAGCTACAACCTTCTTGAAGAAGTAGGAACACAGCCGAATGTATACTACCAGACCAAAGTAAGAAACGTTAAAGAATCAGCATAACATAAACGAATAACGACTATAAAACAATATGGCAAGTCACGAAGCACACATCCGCGAGCCACTTATAATAGGGAAGAAGGACTATCATCAGGTTACAGAAGATATTACCTATCCTATCGCGGGAAAAGCTAATAAATACTGGTGGATGGCATTTACCGTATCTTTCATTACCATGTTATGGGGAGTAGGTTGTCTTGCTTACACCGTAGGAACAGGTATCGGAGTATGGGGCTCTAACAAAACAGTAGGTTGGGCATGGGATATCACCAACTTCGTTTGGTGGATCGGTATCGGTCACGCAGGAACTTTGATTTCTGCCGTTCTTTTGCTGTTCCGTCAGAAGTGGAGAATGTCTATCAACCGCTCAGCTGAGGCGATGACTATTTTTGCGGTAATCTGCGCAGCCCTTTTCCCGGTGTTTCACATGGGTCGCGTTTGGTTAGCTTATTGGGTACTTCCGCTTCCGAACCAATTCGGTTCATTGTGGGTAAACTTTAACTCACCATTGCTTTGGGACGTATTTGCGATTTCAACTTACTTTACCGTATCATTAGTTTTCTGGTATTTAGGTTTAGTTCCTGACTTTGCAACAGTGCGTGACAAATTTGCGCGGATGGGTAAACCATTGCAACAAAAGATTTACAACATTCTTAGCTTTGGCTGGAGCGGAAACGCAAGAGCATGGCACCGTTTTGAAGAACTTTCATTGGTACTAGCAGGTCTTTCAACACCACTGGTACTTTCGGTTCACACCATTGTATCTATGGACTTTGCTACTTCGGTAATACCGGGTTGGCACACCACCATCTTCCCGCCTTACTTCGTTGCCGGAGCTATCTTCTCAGGCTTTGCGATGGTATTGACATTGATGCTGATTGCACGTAAAACATTAAAC
The DNA here is from genome assembly GCA_945870105.1 of Chitinophaga pinensis. GTDB lineage: Bacteria > Bacteroidota > Bacteroidia > SXHM01 > SXHM01 > SXHM01. The sequence goes on along the minus strand of CAMBRL010000013.1, from coordinate 32,038 downwards.
CTTGAAGACTACATCACCGTGAACCACGTTGAGTCGATGAACAAAATCATCATCCTCACCGGTTCTATTGTGGGTGTTGCTTACTTAACCGAACTTTTCATTTCCTGGTACTCAGGTGTTGAGTATGAGCAATATGCTTTCCTTAACCGTGCAAGCGGACCATATTGGTGGGCATACTGGAGCATGATGACCTGCAACGTTATTACTCCACAACTTTTCTGGATTAAAAAAGTGCGCAGAAGTTTTGTTGCTACGTTCATCATTTCTATTTTCGTGAACATCGGTATGTGGTTCGAGCGTTTTGTGATTATTGTAACATCACTGCACCGCGATTACCTGCCTTCAAGTTGGGTGATGTTCCACCCTACGTTTATTGACATCGGTATTTTTGTCGGAACCCTAGGAATTTTCTTTACCCTGTTCCTGTTGTTCTGCCGCACATTCCCTGTAATTGCAATGGCCGAATTGAAATCTATCTTGAAATCATCAGGAGATAAATACAAAAAATAATAACCCGCAGAAGAATGAGCAAAAAAGTAATTTACGGAATGTTTGATGACGAGGAAATCCTCCTGAAATCAGCCAAAGACATGGTGAGCAAGGGTGTACGGATTAAAGACGTTTTCTCACCTTTTCCTATTCACGGAATTGATCCAGTTATTGGTGTTCCGCGCACACGACTTGCTATAGGTGCATTTGTTTACGGAGCAACCGGTCTTTCATTGGCATGGCTGATGATGGGCTACATGCTTATCTTCGATTGGCCTATGGACATTGGAGGTAAACCAAGTCAATTCTTTTACATGAACTTACCGGCTTTTGTGCCTGTAAGTTTTGAGATGACCGTATTTTTTGCTGCTCACGGAATGGCACTTACTTACCTTATTGTAAACAGACTTTATCCCGGTCAGCAACCTCATAATCCTGACAACAGAACAACGGATGATAAATTCATGGTTCAGATTAACACAGACGAAAACAAAAAAACTGCGGAAGAAATCAAATCAATGTTGAGTTCAACCGGAGCCATTGAAATTACAGAGAAAGAAGCGTAACAGATTACTCAAATCTTTAAACAGGATATGAAAATAGGAAAATACAGCACGACCTCCATGACAGCCATAACTTTTGGTTTTATGGTTGCTCTTTCTTCGTGCATGAAAACAGACCCCAACAGCCCGGGTTATGAATACATGCCCGACATGTATCGCTCACCATCTTACGAAACCTATTCGGTGAACCCGAATTTTGCTGATGGTATGACCGCACAAAAACCGGTAGCGGGAACTATTACACGAGGAGAGCATCCTTATGCAGTAAGCGCTATCAACAATATGCCTTTTGCTTATGCCGATTCAAAAGAAGAGTACGATAGAGCGGGAGTTGAATTGACCAACCCTATTGAACTTACACCGGCTATACTTGCTGACGGAAAAGTATTGTATGAAAAATACTGTACACACTGTCACGGTGCAACCGGACAGGCTGACGGTAAAACAGTTACTGCTGGTGGTTTTCCACCTCCTCCATCTTACTCTGCAGGAATGTCTTCAAGAGGCGGTGCAATGAAAGATTTAACTCCCGGGAAAATATTCCACACCATTACGTATGGTGTGAATATGATGGGTCCACATGCTTCGCAACTGAACAAAGAAGAAAGATGGAAAATAACACACTACGTTCAGACTTTGCAAAAACAGTAAAATCTACTCTACAGTAAAAAAATAAATAGTTCACGATGAATTACACGCTGACAAAAAATACCAGAAACATACTCTTCGGAATGATGGGTTTAGGAGTTGTAGGTCTTATCTACGCTTTTGTTGCCGGAATTGAAGGACAAAGGATTTGGGCTAACCTGCTGGTAAACGGTTTATTCTTTACCTTTATAGCACTGGCAGGAACATTGTTTGTGGCCATTCAATATGCTTCAGAAGCAGGTTGGAGTGCCGGTGTTAAAAGAGTTCCGGAAGCAATGGGGCAATACCTGCCTATTGGTGGACTTGTAATTTTGATTGTTCTTGCAGGTTCAGCTTTTCACGTTAACCACATTTACCACTGGATGGATGATTATCTGGTAACAGAAAAAACTACCGTTCAGGATTTACGCACGTATGAAGAAGGATTACAACACCATACAACTCATGCAGAACATCACGATGCTGCACCTGTTGCGGAAGGTCACGGACACGATGCTCCTCACGCTGAAGCTACACCTGCTGCTGATAAATATGTAAGTGAAGCAAAATTCCCTGTTGGACCTGAGCACGATTTATATGCTGCAAACTATGAAAAAGCTGCAGCAACAGATAGTATTGCAAACCCACACTTTGATGAAATAATTGCAGGTAAATCAGGCTACCTTAACAAACCTTTCTTTTTTGCCCGTGCTATTATCTACTTAGCAATCTGGATTTTCTTCACCTGGTTTTTCCGCAAACGTTCACTTGCTGAGGATTTGGCAGGCGATGAAGTGAAACACAGAAAGAATATGAACGCTGCAGGATGGTTTCTGGTTTTCTTTGCGGTAACTTCTTCTACAATGGCTTGGGATTGGGTAATGTCGGTTGACCCACACTGGTTTAGCACACTGTTTGGCTGGTATGTATTTGCAGGAATGTTTGTAACAGGATTGACCATGATTACCTTAATCAGTATTCACCTGAAGCGTAATGGATATTTTCAGCACATCAACGAGAACCACTTTCATGACTTAGGTAAATTCATGTTTGGTGTAAGCGTATTCTGGACTTACTTGTGGACTTCACAATTCTTGCTAATCTGGTATGCTAACATTCCGGAGGAGGTAACTTACTTTCAGGACAGATGGGAGAATTACAAAGTGCTTTGGGTAGCTAATCTGGTTATCAACTTTATTTTTCCTTTCCTTGTGCTGATGTCCAGAGATGCAAAGCGTAACATTAGCTTCCTGATGGTTGCAGGTGTTGCCATTATTTGCGGACACTGGTTAGATGTGTACCTGATGATTATGCCGGGTACCGTAAAAGCTAACTACGGAATCGGTTTGCTGGAGATAGGAATGTTTGCTGGATTTGCCGGATTGTTTGGGTATGTAACACTGAATGCGCTTACCAAAGCATCACTGGTTGCAAAGAACCATCCGTTTGTGGACGAATCAGCGCATCACCATATTTAATAGATAGTAATAAGGCCTTTTTAAGAAAACATTAAACTTTAGACTTTAAAAATTCAACATGATTAGTTTTCTCACCTTTCTTGTAATCGTTCTCGGCTTAATAACGTTCGGACGTATCATCAGAATATTTGAATTGTCGTCAGAGCTGCGTGGCTCAGATGTAAACGCTGTTACTACCAGTGACAATAAAACCCACGCACTCTTGCTGCTTATTATGGGCACAGCCTTTATTTTCATGGTGTTTTATATGTCTTATGCTATGAACGACAAAACGCTGCCTGCAGCTGCTTCAGAACACGGAGTTGCGATTGACACGCTTTTTAAATTCAACTGGGCTATTCTTGGTACTGCCTTTTTTATCACACACGTTCTGCTTATTTTCTTCGCAGCGAAATACTATTTCAAAAAAGAACACAAACCTGTATTTTTTGTACACAGCACCAAGCTAGAGTTAATCTGGACATTTATTCCTGCTGTAGTTCTTTCTACTATCATTGTTTATGGTATCAGCAAATGGAACCAGATTGTAGCACCTGTGCAAGATGATGTTATGGTTATAGAATTGTATGCAAAACAATTTGACTGGACTGCCCGCTATGCCGGTGATGACAACCAATTAGGGAAAGCAAGTTTTCGCGCAATTGATGGCAACAATACATTGGGAATTGATTACACTGACCCCCAATCGTCTGATGATATTTTAGTACGCAACGAGTTTCACCTGCCTGTAGGCAAAGAGGTAATCTTCAAATTTCATTCACGTGATGTAATTCACAGTGCTTACATGCCCCACTTCCGTGCTCAGATGAACTGCGTTCCGGGTATGACTACTCAGTTTCACTTCAAGCCGATTAAGACAACTGAGCAAATGAGAGTTGAAACCGCAAACGATAAGTTTGACTACATTCTTTTGTGCAACAAAATCTGCGGTGCATCGCACTTTAACATGCAGATGAATATCATAGTTGAAGACGAAACTTCATTCCGTCAATGGTTGGGAAGCAAAAAAACTATTGCTGAAGATTTGAAAGCAGCAGCACCTGCTGCTCCGCTTGAAGTAAAAACAGACTCACTTGCAGCACCTGCCGACAGCGCAAAGGTTCATGCCGTTACCGCTGACGCTTCGAAACACTAATCATAGAATTTAACAGAAGAAAACACTATCTGAACATGTCACACGATACTCACGCACATCACGACCACAGCCACGATCACGGGCACCATCACGAAGAGGGTTTTATCTCTAAGTATGTGTTCAGTCAGGATCATAAAATGATCTCCAAGCAGTTTTTGATAACTGCTATCATCATGGGCTGTATAGCTATGTTTATGTCCACTTTCTTCCGTCTTCAATTGGGATGGCCGGGACAAAGTTTCCCTATCCTTGAAACATTTCTGGGCAGATGGGCTCCGGGTGGAGTAATGACACCGGATATGTACCTTGCATTGGTTACTATACACGGTACCATACTTGTGTTCTTTGTATTAACAGGCGGATTGAGCGGAACGTTCAGTAACCTGCTTATTCCTTTTCAGATTGGGGCGCGTGATATGGCTTCGGGTTTTCTTAACATGTTATCGTACTGGTTCTTTTTTGTATCAAGTGTGGTGATGATTGCATCGCTGTTTGTTACCGGTGGCCCTGCTTCTGCGGGTTGGACGGTTTATCCTCCGTTGAGCGCTTTGCCTCAGGCTATGCCGGGTTCAGGAATGGGTATGACGTTGTGGTTAGTGAGTATGTCGTTATTCATTGTATCTGCATTACTGGGTGGCTTGAATTACATTGTTACTGTTATTAACCTGCGTACAAAAGGGATGGCCATGACCAGACTGCCTCTTACTATCTGGGCGTTTTTGGTTACTGCTATTCTGGGGGTTCTTTCTTTCCCTGTTCTTTTTGCGGCTGCTTTGCTGTTGATTTTTGACCGCAGCTTTGGTACCAGCTTTTACCTGAGCGATATCAATATCGGTGGTATGGCTTTGGAGCACACAGGCGGAAGTCCTATTCTATTCCAACACTTGTTCTGGTTTCTTGGTCACCCTGAGGTTTACATTATTCTGTTGCCTGCATTGGGTATCAACTCCGAAATTATTGCAACCAACTCACGCAAACCTATCTTTGGTTACAAAGCGATGATTGGGTCTATTCTTGCGATTGCCTTCCTTTCGTTTATTGTATGGGGTCACCATATGTATGTTACGGGGATGAATCCTTTCATAGGTTCGGTATTCGTATTCACTACTATTCTGGTTGCTATACCATCTGCAGTAAAAGTATTTAACTACTTAGCTACGCTGTGGAAAGGGAACATTGTCTTCACTCCTGCTATGCTATTTGCAATCGGGATGGTTTCTACCTTTATCACCGGAGGTTTAACAGGTATTATTCTTGCCGATGCCGCTCTGGACATTAACCTGCACGATACGTATTTTGTGGTTGCCCACTTCCACATTGTAATGGGTGCTTCGGCTATCTTCGGGATGTTTGCAGGTGTTTATCACTGGTTTCCGCGTATGTATGGTAAAATGCTGAACAAGAATTTGGGTTATGTTCACTTCTGGCTTACCATTACTTCTATGTATGGTGTATTCTTCCCGATGCACTTTTTAGGATTGGCAGGTATTCCCCGCAGGTATTATGAGAACACTAACTTTCCGCTGTTTGACCAGTTTACGGATATCAACCAGATGATCAGTATGTTTGCCTTCCTTGGCGCAATTGCGCAGTTTTTCTTCTTCTTTAATTTCTTCTACAGTATTTTCCGTGGAACTAAAGCTCCTCAAAATCCTTGGGGCAGCACTACACTGGAATGGACAGCTCCTATGAAACACATGCACGGTAACTGGCCCGGTAAAATTCCGGAAGTACACCGTTGGCCTTATGATTATAACAAGCCCGGCAAAGCGGGTGACTTTACTCCGCAAACTGAGCCGATGGCTCCGGGAGAGGAAGAAAGCCATTAAGCGTTTTAATTATTGTATAAAGAAAAAGAGCGGCAGGGATGCCGCTCTTTTTTTGTTTGGGCAACCGAAGCATAGGCTTGTTTAATCAAAACGAATCGTATGTTTGCGCCCTTTTTGAAGAATAAACTATGAAACGCATTACCGATTATCGCAAACTATTTGGCATAACAAAGGAAGGCTCCCTTGCTGAGTTAAAAACCATTTACCGTAACTTAATGAAAGAGTGGCACCCTGATAAATTTCAGGATCCTGCTGCACATGCCGAAGCGGAATTAAAGAGCAAAGAGATTATTGAGGCGTATCATTTTCTGGTAAGTCTTTCGCCTGAAACGCATTTGCAATACAAAGAGGAATATACTGCCACCATTACTAATTCTGGTATTGATGATTTCCGTTATAAAGGGGTAACTCTGAATGTAATTTTTACTGATGGCAGTGCGTATGAATATTTTGGTGTGCAAAAAAACACGTACAACAAACTGATCAATTCAGATAATCGTATTCGTTTTGCAAGAAGGCATATTTTTGAAAGTTATCCGTACAGGAAAACGACCAAGGCTTCGGAGAAGGAATAACGTCATTGCGAATTCCGCCTTTTCAGCGGAATGAAGCAATCTCATATTTCAATGCAGTAGCTCATTTATGAGATTGCTTCGTTCCTCGCAATGACGAGTTTGAATTTAATTCCAACCTCCTCCTAACGCTTTATAAATATTGACTTTAGCATTCAGTTGCTTCATTTTTATTTCAACCAGGTCTATTTTAGATTCAAGCGCTTCGCGCTGGGTTAGCAATACTTCCATATAATCTGCCCGTGCTGATCTGTAAAGTTGATTTGAAATGGTGACAGATTGTGCGAGTATATCTACTTCCCTAGATTTTGTATCAAAGCTTTTCGCGAAATTATTAATCCCTGAAAGCTGGTTTGCAACTTCAAGATGGGCATTTAAAATAGTACGCTCATAATTGTAAACCGCTTGTATTTGTTTTGCATTAGCGTTATAATAAGTTGCCTTAATTGCATTTCTGTTTACTAACGGAGTGATTAGTTCTCCGGCTAACGTATAAATGAGCGATTGCGGATTAATCAAGTGGGCAGGATTGAAAGCGTTCAAACCCACTCCTGCTGTGATTTTAAAAGAAGGATAAAAATTAGCTTTAGCAACTTTTATATCCAGCTTTGCAGCTGCCAGTTGAAGTTCTGCCTGCCTTATATCTGTGCGCATTTGCAGAAGTTGAGAAGGAACACCGGAATAAATAGTGTCGAGCACAATATCAGTAAAAGACAACGGATTTCTTGGTATGGGTTGTGGGAATCTGCCCGTCAGGAGATTAATCCTGTTTTCGGTTTCAGTTATGTTTTGCAGAATGTCGTATTGCAGATTTTGCGTGTTGAGAAGCTGGGCTTCAAACCTGTTTACAGCTAACTGAGTAACCTTTGCAGCGTCTTTTTCCTGCTTTATTATTTGCAAAGATTTGTTTTGAATTTCTATGTTTTTCTGAACAATGTCCATTTGGTTATCTAGCGTCAGCAGTTCATAATATGAACTTGCAATCTCTGCTACCAGATTAGTAACCATAAAATTTCTGCCTTCAATGCTTGCGAGGTATCGGGTTGTTGCTGCTTTTTTGGCATTGCGCAATTTCTTCCAGATGTCAATTTCCCATGACGCATAGGGCCCAATTATAAAATCAGTTTGTGACTTTAATGCATTAGGTCCATCATTAACCACAAGGTTTTCTTCCATCGTTCCGCGTGCGGTATATCTTCCCACCTTTTCATACCCGGCTCCTGCATTTAACCCCACAAAAGGTAAATACTCTCCTTTTCTTGCTCTTATTTCATTTTTATTAACCTCAATTTCCTGAAGCGTGATATTTAACTCCTGATTGTTTTTCAGAGCAGTATCAATCAATGCAGCCAGATTGGCATCATTAAAATAGTCCTTCCATTTTATTTTTGCCGTATTGGTAGTATCTTGCGATTGAGAGTAGCTCGCGGGAACTGATTTGTTTTCTGTTCGTGTGGTCTTGAGCGCAGGAGCACATGCTCCCAACACTGAGATTGCAATAACAGCTGTAAATAATTTATTCAATATTTTCATTTCTGTTTTTTCGAAAATTTTTAAAAGCCTGTTTCCATTTTTTAAGCAAAGCTGATTGGGAGTTGCCTTCTACAAAAGATTCACTGAGCGGATTTTCATCTTCGCCTTTAATCAGTTTTCTTCCATCGGCAAGTGTTCCGAATATGTAGTACAACCCCGGTACAATAATTACCCCGAAAATTGTTCCGAACAACATGCCCCCCAATGCTGATGTACCGATTGTCCGGTTTCCAACAGCACCGGGACCGGTAGCAACTACCAAAGGAATTAGCCCCGCAATAAAAGCGAATGATGTCATTAAGATTGGCCGGAAACGTACTCTTGCTCCTTCAATGGCGGCTTCAAGAACAGTTAAGCCTTGCTGCCGTTTTTGAACAGCAAACTCTACGATAAGCACGGCATTTTTCCCCAGCAGACCCACTAGCATGATTAAGCCGATCTGTGCGTAAATGTCATTCGCTAATCCTAACGCCTTCAACAAGAAAAATGAGCCGAAAACTCCTGCCGGAAGAGAAAGAACAACTGCAAGCGGAATTACAAAGCTTTCGTATTGAGCTGCAAGAACCAAGTACACGAATATTAATACCACAATGAAAATGTACAATGCTTCATTTCCTCTTCTTACCTCATCGTAGGATAAACCTTCCCATGCTATGTCATAACCGTGGGGTAAGGTTTCTTTAGCAACTTCCTGTATTGCTTTAATGGCATCGGCACTTGTATAACCCTTGGCAGGAACCCCTCTGATAGAGGAAGATGTATAAAGATTGAAACGTGTTATCTCATTAGGACCCTGCGTTTTTTTCATGGTCATAAATGCTGAATACGGCACCATTTCATCCCGGTCGTTTTTCACAAATAAATTCAAAATGTCTGACGGGAGTTTTCTGTATGCAGGATCAACCTGGGTATATACTTTATAGAAATTGTTGAATCGTATAAAGCCTTGCTCGTAGGTGCTTCCAATCATAACGTTCAGGTTTTCCATTGCTTTACCAACGGTAACTCCTTTTTGCATGGCAAGCTTGGTATCTATCTGCAATTCGTATTGCGGATAGTTGGCAGCATAGAATGTAAATAATCCGGCCAGCTCTTTTCTTTTTCTCAATGCATCCATGAACTGTGTGTTCATTCTGTCAAACTCCTGATAATCCACATCGCTGCTCTTGTCCAGCAACCGTAAAGAAAAACCATCTGAAGAGCCATATCCCGGAACCGCAGGCGGTTCAAAGTATTCTACAACTGCTCCTAAGTCTTTTGTTTTTTCTTCGAGCTCTTCAATTATTTCTTTCACGTTGTGTTCGCGGTCATCCCAATCCTTAAGGTTGATTAAGCAGGTTCCGGCATTAGAGCCGCGGCCTTCGGTAAGAATTTCATATCCGGCAAGCGAAGTAACTGAATGAACGCCATCAACACTTATGGCAATCTTTTGAAGCTGTCTGGAAACCTCGTTTGTTCTTTCCAACGTAGTACCTGAAGGAGTTTGGATAATTGCATAAATCTGTCCCTGGTCTTCGCTGGGAATAAATCCGGCAGGCAGGCTTTCGTTTACGAATAAAATACCAAATCCGAAAGCTGCAAGAAGACCGAACGTAACCAGTCTGCGGTTAACAATGAGTGTAAGCAGAGAGGTATATCTTCCGGTAAGCCTTTCAAAATTTTTATTGAACCAATCAATAAATATACTTACCGGGGTTTTACGTTTAGGTTTTCCATGATTATTTTTCAAGATCATGGCACAAAGAACCGGGGTAAGTGTAAGTGCCACTATTCCTGAAAGTACAATAGATGATGCCATGGTGATGGAGAATTGCCTGTAAAAGACACCCACAGGTCCGGTCATAAACGTAACGGGGATAAATACAGATACCATAACCAACGTAATGGCAATAATGGCTCCGCTGATTTCTCCAAGCACTTTTTTAACTGCATTGAAAGGAGATAAATGCACTTCTTCTTCCATTTTGGCATGAACTGCTTCTACTACCACAATAGCATCGTCAACCACAATACCAATGGATAATACCAATGCAAAAAGCGTGATCAGGTTTATGCTTAACCCGAAAAACTGCATAAACATAAATGCACCGATAAGCGAAACAGGAACTGCAAGCGTAGGAATAAGCGTTGAACGCCAGTCGCCAAGAAAAATAAACACAACCAGTGCTACTAATATAAAAGCCTCTACAAGCGTGTGAAGCACTTTTTCAACAGATGCATCTACAAATTTTGAAACGTCATAATTAATTTCATAATCCATTCCGGGCGGAAAGTCTTTCTTCAATTCTTCCAGCTTTTCTTTCACATTGGCTATTACTTTACTGGCATTGCTTCCGGGAATTTGTTTCAGCACCAGTGAGGTAGAAGGATCTCCGTCTTTGTTTGAGTAAATGTCAACAAACTCGCTTCCCACCTCAACTTCGGCCAGGTCTTTTAGTTTAAGCATCTCTCCATCAGCATTAGCCTTGATGATAATTTCTTTATACTGTTCAGGTGTATTATACCACCCCTGATAAGTAAACACATATTCTAATGATTGTGCAACTCTTCCTGAGCTTAATCCCACCCTGCCAGGTCTTCCGAGTACGCTTTGCTGCTCAATAGCTTCCAGCACTTCGTCTGCCGAAACATTATAGGCCCTCATGCGGTCAGGTTTTAACCAAACTCGAATGGCAAATGCCCGGCTGCCTAATGCGATAGCTCTACCCATTCCGCTTATGCGCTGAAGCTCGGGCAGCATATAGGTATTGGCATAGTTGAACAGAAATTTTTCGTCAGCATTTTTGTCTTTGCTGTAGAGGTTTACATACATCAACATGCTGGGCTGTATGGGCGTGATGATAACCCCTTCCCGTGCTACCAGGGGAGGAAGGTTGCTCATCACCTGGTCAACCCTTGTTTTAACATTTACTACGGCAACATTCGGATCGGTACCCGGTTCAAATACAATTTGAATGGTTGCCTCACCGGCACTGGTGGCATCAGAGATAATGTATTGCATGCCCTGCACGCCATTAATTGCTCTTTCCAGAATAGTTACCGTGGATTTAACCAACACCTCTGCATTGGAGCCCGGGAACTCTATAAAAATATTAACCCGTGGTGGCGCTATATCCGGAAACTGGGCTACCGGTCTTGTGTTTATGGCTAATATTCCCATAAAAACAATTGCGAGCGAAATGGCTATGGCAAGAACCGGGCGTTGAATAAATTTGCTAAACATCGTTTTATTTTTTTCGGTTCTTTTTATTCAGCATGTAAATGTTTAAGCTCAGAAATTACTTTGTCCTGTTCTTCAAACTCATACTCAATCTTATCGTTATTTTTTACTTTGCGTAATCCTTCTAAAAGAATTTTATCGCCTTCTTTCAAGCCTTCGGTTACTACATACAGATGAGGTATTTCAGCACCAATGGTAATTTGCGTTGACTTTACTATTCCTTCTTCGGTTATTACAAAAACATATTTCTTGTCCAATACTTCAAAGGTTGCTTTCTGCGGGATAATTAGTGCATTTTTAAGATCTACTGGCATCAGAATATTTCCCGTTTCTCCGTGTCTTAGTATTGCGTCAGGATTAGGAAATGTTGCTCTGAAGGCAATGTTTCCTGTTTCGTTATTAAAATCAGCCTCAATGGTTTCTACAATCCCTTCCTGATCAAAAATCTGGTTGTTTGCCATTTGTAATTTTACATGCTGCTTTTTGTCTTTTGTTTTAGTGATGTAATCTAAATATTCAGATTCGGGAACATTAAAATAAACCCACATTTTGCTGTTGTCAGAAAGTGTTGTGAGCAATTCACCTTCATCGATAAGGCTGCCTAAGCGCACATCATTAAACCGCCCCATTATACCATCGAAAGGAGCCTTTATATCTGTAAATCCTAAATGTGCCTGTGCTAATGCCAACTCTGCTTTTACTTTATTCAAATGAGCTTCTGCCAGAGCAAGCTCTTTCTTAGATACGATATTGCTATCCGACAGGCTTTTTGTGTTTTGGTATTCAATTTCTGCATAGGCAGCCTCCGCTTCCGCTTTATTTGCTTCTGCAGTATATATCAAAGGCATAAGCTGAAACATAAGCTGACCTTTTTTTATCAGTTGACCTTCATCAACGTGAATGTTCTGCAAGTAGCCTCTTTCCTGAGAACGTAATTCAATGTGACTGATGGCACGTATCTGGCATACATACTCGTGGAAAAACGAAGTGTCCTTTCGTATCGGACTGGTAACTAAAAATTTACCGTGCTCTTCTTTTTCATGTTCTTTGTGTGTACAGCTTGAATAAAGAAATAAAGCGGCTGCGCTAAGGAGAATAATACCTCTCTTCATTATACTATTTGGATTTAAATTAAATTGATTGATAAAAAATGTTTTGTTTTTCAACGATAATACACGATTAGAAAAAAGCAAGGGGTGCCGCAGAAAGCAGCGAATAGAAAAGGCAGGGCTAATAAAAAGCCCTAAAAAATCAGCAGTATAATTTCAGCGAGTGAAATAAAAGGAAAAGCTTTCCTGAATTAGCAAACCCAAAGGAATGCGAATCGGCAGCTATTTTTTTGGAGAGGTAAAGCGATAAACTGCTTTGAGATGAAAGAATAAATTTGGTGATTGTTTCGTCTTCTTCTAATTCTTCTAAATTATTTTCAGGAGTTTCTTCCTGTTCGCAGAAAAATATTTTTTCAGAAGACTTGTCGTTTTCGCGTGATGCTGTTGCTTCCTTTTTTATTAACTGATGTTTGAGATAACGTTGCGCGCTCTTGCCCGCCAATGGCGAAGCAAAAAAGATGGCAAGCAGCAAAAAAATATATCTCGAAAACAGTTTCATCAGAAGGGGTGATGATTTAGAAATGCGGGGCGAATGTACAAACTCTAACTGCCGCTAAATCAAAAAAACTGTTAACGATATGTTATTCTCCACTAATGATGCGGCATTAACCCTAACTTCGTTGCGAATTCAAACTATTTAGTCGTTGAGTTGGGATAAATTGGTCTTAATAAATTCAGGTTTTTAAGATATTTTCGGAACTTTGAAAAAATTAAATGCCCTGAGGCAAACAAAATAAATTGCAAGGATTTGCGTTAAAAGGGTTAGAGCAATCATTGTAAAGAAGACACTAAAGTGAAAAATAAATTTATACTACTTCTGTTCAGCAGCATTATGCTGGCGGGTTCGGTTGGAGCACAAATCAAGAATACAATAGTAAGTGTAGACTATAATGGAGATGTCTGTTCCGATGACCCTATCTTGGCTATGCTCGACAGCCTTTGCACGCTTGAGTTTTTTAAAAGCTCATCGTTTACTACTGACACCGGCTTGCTGAACGTTTACAACTTCTCTTCCGATTCTGTTCCGGTTTATGACGACTTTATTTACGAATACCGTTTGAATAAATTAGATGCGCTGTCACCTTTTGACCTTGATTACAATGCCGCGGTAAAAAGTTATATCCATGCCTACACGGTGCAGAAACGCAAAAAAGTAGGTCAGTTGCTTGGTCTGGCACAACACTATTTTCCCTTGTTTGAAGAAACGCTGGATAAATATGATTTGCCATTGGAGCTGAAACATCTTGCTATTATAGAATCTGCTCTTAATCCGGTAGCTAAATCAAAGTCAGGCGCTATGGGGCTTTGGCAATTTGTTTACGGAACCGGCAAAATGTATAACCTGAAAATCAATTCGTATGTGGATGAACGCTGCGATCCGTATTTGTCAACCGTTGCGGCCTGCGAATACCTGAAATATCTTTACGGAATGTTTGGCGACTGGCAATTAGTGCTTGCAGCCTACAATGGCGGACCGGGAACACTGAACAAAGCCATGAGACGCTCCGGCAAAAAAACGTATTGGGAATTACGCCCTTATCTGCCTGTTGAAACGCAAGGTTATGTCCCCGCTTTTATTGCAGCAACGTATGTAATGAACTATGCTTCGGAACACAATATTTATCCGCTTTCGCCACGCATTTTTCATTACCAGGTTGATACGCTTCACGTTAAAAACAAGCTTACGTTTGCAAGCCTTTCAAAGGTGTTGGATATTTCGGTTGAAGATCTGGAATACCTGAATCCATGCTATCGCAAGCAATTTATTCCTGCAACGGAAGAGTTTAATACACTGGTTTTGCCGAAACAAAAAGTAGGTTTGTTTATGGCTAATGAAACCGATTTGTATAACATGAATCAGGAAGTTTCGCCTCCGGCAGTTGCTGCAGTTGAAAAAATTTCGGCACCGGGCGAACAGAAAAAACATACCATTAAAAGTGGCGAAACGCTGAGCAGCATTGCATCAAAATACCGCTGCTCGGTAAGTGATTTAAAAGACTGGAACAAACTGAAAGGTAACACCATTCATCCGGGTGATAAATTAATTGTGTTTACAGCGGCTCCCGTAAAAACAAAAACAGCGGTTGTTGCTGAAGAAAAACCAAAAGTTGCAACTACACAACCGGAGAAAACAACATCAGGCGAAAATAAATTCCACACCATTCAGAAAGGTGATACACTTTGGAAAATTGCCAATGAAAATGGCATTACCATTACAGAGTTGAAGCGCCTTAACAACATCTCTAACGATAATCATCCGCTAAAGATAGGGGCGAAGATTAAGGTGGGGTAGAAAAGCCTCACCCTAACCCTCTCCAAAGGAGAGGGAACAAACAAAAAAACCCTCTCCGTTTCCAGAGAAGGTGCATAGCAATAAAGCCGTTTTAGAAAAGGGAAGGGAGAACTATCTCTCTCTGTTGTCTTCTTTCGGGCGTGCTTCGTTCACACGAAGTGGACGACCCTGAACTTCTTTTCCGTTGAGGGCTTCAATGGCAGTTTTACCTGCTGCATCGTTATCCATTTCAACAAAACCGAAGCCTTTTGAGCGGCCTGAATACTTGTCACTGATTACTTTGGCAGATGTTACATTGCCGAACTCAGAGAATGTGTTTTTCAGGTCGTCATCTTTCATTTGGAAAGAAAGGTTACCTACGTAGATGGTCATATAATTGTATTTAATTTAACAGGCGAAAGGTAAATGTTTTAATTAAATGCAAAACATTAGGGGGAAATTATTTTTAGGCATGGATATTATCTAATCTGACTTCAGAAATTATTTCTCGTTACTTTGCCGTCAATTATGCTGGCCTACATCCACTGGAACATTGCCCCCGAAGCGTTTACCGTTTTCGGGATACCTGTGCGCTACTACGGGTTGCTGTTTGTGGGCGGTTTTATTGCAGCTTTTCAATTTCTGGAATGGCTGTATAAGCGCGAAAAAATCCCGTATCAGAAATTAAGTCAGCTTGCTACATACGCCATCATAGGCTCGTTTGCCGGTGCACGGCTGGGGCATTGTTTGTTTTATGAGCCTGACTATTTTCTCTATCACCCGCTTGAAATGATTTTGCCCATTGGCTATGATGAGAACGGCAAAATGGTTTTTCAGGCATACACCGGTTTGGCAAGTCATGGCGGTGCATTCGGTATTTTATTGGCGCTGTTGATTTATAAATGGAAAACCAAAGAAGACCTGCTTCCCTTGCTCGACCGCATAGCCATTGCCACACCGCTTGCCTGCGGTTTTATACGCATGGCCAATTTTTTTAATTCCGAAATTATAGGCTACCCAACCGATGTACCCTGGGCAATAGTTTTTGAGCAGGTTGATATGGAGCCCCGCCATCCCGCACAATTGTATGAGGCTATTTTTTATTTCAGTTTGTTTGTTGTTATGTTTTTGTTGTATAAAAGAAAAGGGCTGTCAACACCTGTCACCCTGAGCGTAGTCGAAGGGCCACCAAAAATAAAAACAGGTTTCTATTTCGCCCTCTGCATCATCTCCATTTTCACCTTCCGCTTTTTTGTTGAGTTTATAAAAGAGCGTCAGGTTGGCTTTGAAGAAAACCTGCCGATTGATATGGGGCAGATACTCAGTATTCCGTTTGTGCTGTTGGGGATTTGGATATTGGTAAAGGGGAAGTTTAACCGCAGAGAGAACTGAGAAGGGGCAGAGTAAAACCTTTGCGGTAAAAATTATTTCATCAAACCGTTACGTTCCAATATTATTTTGTTGCCAACGTTGAATATCAAATTTCGCTCTTCTTTACTTAAATGATAATTGGCAAATTTTGCAGTTTGCTCTAACCAATCTAACTTTTCCTCTAAAGTCCATTTTGAATAAGCCGCAATTTGTTCATCACTAACAGTGTAGTGAAAGTCTTTATTTTCCATTTACTCCACCACCACCTTTCTCACACTCCTCTTCCCACCATCTTCCATCACCACAAAATAATTTCCGGAAGGAATAGTTGAAAATGAAATTTCGGTTTGTGTGTTTGCTGCAACTTTTTCGGTCTTCACTAGTTTGCCCAGCACATCAACAACTGTAAGGTTAAAGCCTTGCTGAAAACAATCACCCGTTTTTATCGTCAGTTTATTTTTCACCGGATTTGGGAACACTACTACATCACACACAAAATTTGATTCGGGAACAGAAGCAATAATATTTCCGGCATTAAAGTAAGAGCTGTGCTGCAAGCCTGCCAGCGTTGCAATCGTTGCAACGGTGCCTTTTACAATATTGCTCATAAACGTAAAGTTGAGAGCGCCCACCGTGTCGTTAGGCGTGTGATAATCAAGGTTGCGGAAGTTTGCGCCATCGGTAAGTAATAAAGCAGGAGCATCAAGATCCCAGAAATTGGCATGATCGCTTCTGCGGAAATCAGCTGAGATTAAGCCATTGTTTGGCAATACTATTGACGTTACTTTCAGTGAGGGAACATACATTTCAGACAGCGAATCAAATGCAGCAGTAAAAGCAGAAGACTCCGTATCGCCTGCATTTATGAGAAAATTGCCGCGCGAGCTGTCGGCAATTACTTCAGCATATTGGTCGGGAAACAAGAAAGCAAATCCAAACGGAATTTGTTGTGAATTTACTTCGTTGGTGTAGTAACCAATCATCTCGTAATTAGCTACACCCTCAATAATTTCCCAACTTGGAATTTGAGTTTGGGTGTACATCAGACTGCCATAAGTTCCGGCTACACCAACACTTTCTTCAAAATCAAAACCGATGAATTTTATAGTTTTTTCAAAATTATAAGGAGCTAAAACACGCAAAGCTTGTAAGAAGCCAACTACACCTGAGCCATTGTCATCTGCACCGGGCGAATCGCTTACGGTGTCAAAATGTGCATCAACAATAAAGGTATGAGCCTCACTTCCCAGTCCTGCTTTTTTGCCAATAATGTTTTGTCCTGTATATCCGGCACGCGGAAAATCCTGACGGTAAACACTAAGTCCTGCATCTGTAAAACGCTGTTCAATGGTGTCTTTCACTGCCTCCAGATGTGTTGGGTTAGCAGAATAATGGCGTATGCCCGAAGCAACCATTTCCAGATCACTGCGCATAAGCACGCTGTCCACCTGGTCAACAATGTCCTGTATGTTTGGAACTTGTCGGTCATCAGCAATCACTCGGATAGAATAATTAGTCACATTGCTAATAGTATCGTAATTCCAGATAATGTGTTTTCCTGTTCCGGGTACAGTCGGAAAACCTACATCACCCGTCACTGTTCCGGTTGAAACAACATAGTTTTCGCCATCAGCAGAAAATGCAATTTTGATGTCAACGTTATCATTTTCGTTATCGGCAACATCGCAATCAATCAATACTTGTCCTGTGTTCCAGGGTGCAACAACCGAAACATTTGAAATAACAGGAACCTGATTTTGTGCGATTGCAGCAGCAGAAAAACCAAGAAGAAAAAGAGTAAATTTTAGTTTCATGTTTTTAAAATTAATTAAGGTAAATGTATAAAAGAAATTAAAACTTATAATTCAATACTTTTGCTTCCCCGATGAAAAACATAAGCAAGAACCAACGCAACAAATTAAAAGGACACAAAGGTCTTGCCGTGTGGCTTACCGGACTTTCTGGTGCCGGAAAATCTACCATTGCCGTTGAGCTGGAGCAACAACTTTTTGCAAAGCATATTCATACCTATACATTAGACGGAGATATTTTAAGAACCGGATTGAATAAAGATTTATCGTTCACCGAAGAAGCACGAAAAGAAAACATCCGCAGAACGGGTGAGGTTGCGAAACTGTTTGTTGATTCGGGAACCGTTGTTATTGCTGCATTTATTTCACCTTTTGCAGACGACAGAAAAATTGTGCGCGAATTAATGGGTGATGAATTTGTAGAAGTATTTGTCAATTGTCCTTTAGAAGTTTGTGAGCAACGCGATGTAAAAGGCTTGTATAAAAAAGCGCGTAAAGGTGAACTGAAAAATTTTACAGGAATTGACTCTCCTTACGAATCACCTGTCAATCCTGAACTAACATTGAACACACATTTACAGAATTTAGAAATATGTGTAAATGAAATTCTTGAACATGTTTTGCCTAAGATTGAACTGAAGAAATGAACACGTATCAACTGTCACATTTAAAAGAATTAGAAGCCGAATCCATTTTTGTTATTCGCGAAGTGGCTGCGCAGTTTGAAAAACCGGCACTGCTTTTTTCGGGAGGGAAGGACAGTATTGTGTGTTTTCATCTGGCACGAAAAGCATTTTTTCCTGCAAACATTCCTTTTCCTTTAGTACATGTTGATACGGGACACAACTTTGAAGAAACACTTGTTTACCGTGATAACCTTGCAAAAAAATACGGAGCACAATTAATAGTAGGCTCTGTTCAGGAAAGTATAGACAGCGGAAGAGTGACAGAAGAAAAAGGCTACAACGCAAGTCGCAATGTTTTGCAAACGGTTACGCTGCTTGACACAATTGAGAAATACAAATTTGATGCCTGCATAGGCGGAGCCCGCAGAGACGAAGAAAAAGCAAGAGCCAAAGAACGCTTCTTTTCGCACCGCGATGAGTTCGGTCAGTGGGACCCCAAAAACCAAAGACCTGAACTCTGGAATATTTTCAACGGCAAAAAACATATTGGTGAACACTTTCGTGTATTTCCTATCAGCAACTGGACCGAGATGGATGTGTGGCAATACATTCTGCACGAAAAAATTGAAATGCCTTCGTTGTATTTTACGCATGAACGGGAGTGCTTTGTTAGAGAGGGAGTAATTTATGCGCATGCAAATGTTATTCCTCTTAAACCAACTGAAAAGGTTGAGAAAATGCAGGTACGTTTTCGCACCATTGGTGATATCAGTTGCACGGGCGCAGTGTTATCCACTGCAAACTCAGCAGAAGAAATTGTTGAAGAAGTTGCTGCAACCAGAGTAACAGAACGCGGAAGCAGAATAGATGACAGACGCAGCGAAGCGGCAATGGAGGACAGAAAAAAATCAGGATATTTTTAAAAATAATTCACCACTAAGTTCACAAGAATACTAAGTGAATTTTTGCTCTTAGTGGTAAAAAATGAAATGGATACGCAAGGATATTTGGACATGGAACTTTTGAGGTTCACAACTGCAGGCTCTGTTGATGATGGCAAAAGCACACTCATCGGAAGATTGTTATATGATTCGAAATCAATTTTTGAAGACCAGTTAGATGCAGTAAAAGCATCAAGTGAAAAAAAAGGATTACAGCATATTGACCTTTCACTCTTGACAGATGGATTAAGAGCTGAGCGTGAACAGGGAATTACCATTGATGTTGCCTATCGCTACTTCGCAACACCCAAACGCAAATTCATTATTGCCGATACACCCGGGCATATTCAATACACTCGCAACATGATTACAGGCGCATCAACCGCCAATCTTGCGCTAATTTTAATTGATGCGCGCAAAGGTGTGATTGAGCAAACCTGTCGTCATTCCTTCATTGCATCGCTGTTAAAAATTCCACACCTTATTGTATGCGTAAATAAAATGGATCTGGTGGAATACAGCGAAGAAGCTTACAACCGCATAGTTGCCGAATACAAAAAATTTGCAGCAACGTTAGATGTTAAGGATATTGAGTTTGTTCCTATTTCTGCGCTGGATGGCGATAATGTGGTTGACCGTTCCACTAACATGGATTGGTTCAAAGGTTCCCCACTTTTAAATACACTTGAAAATGTACACATCGGCAGTGACTGGAATCATGAAGATGCACGTCTCCCGGTGCAATATGTTATTCGTCCGCATACAAATGAATACCATGATTATCGCGGTTATGCCGGAAGAATTGCTGGAGGAATTTTTAAGCCGGGTGATGAAGTAGTTGCATTGCCTTCGGGATTTACTTCAAAAATAAAATCCATTGCAACTCTGGATGGTGCGTTGGATGAAGCGTTCGCACCTATGTCGGTTTCCATTACGTTGGAAGATGAGATAGACATTAGTCGCGGTGATATGCTCGTGAAAAAAGAAAATCCACCGGAAAGTACACAAGACGTGGATGCAATGTTATGCTGGCTCAATAATAAATCGCCACAACCCGGTGCAAAGTATTTTTTGAAGCACACCAGCAATGAAGCACGAGCTGTTATCAAAGAAATAAATTACAAGGTTGATATCAACACACTCAACAAAGTTGAGGAAGACAAAAGCGTGAAAATGAACGATATTTTTCACGCACGTTTGCGCACGACCAAGCCCTTGTTCAAAGACAGCTACAAAAACAACCGCATCACCGGAAGTCTTATTCTCATTGACGAAGGAACCAACGAAACAGTTGCTGCGGGAATGATTCAGTAATTACAGTGCAGGTTTTTTTTTAAATTCTGCCGGAATATCTCCTGTCAGCGATTTTAAAAATGCTTCAATCGAATTTATTTCTTCAGGGCTCATGCGGTAAGCTAATTGAGCAACAGCCATAATCTGAATTGCTTTTTTCAAATCAGCAACACTGCCGTCATGAAAATAAGGATACGTTTTTTCCACATTGCGCAGCGATGGTACTTTAAACATATATTTATCACCTTCCTCTTTGGTCAGGGCTGCTTTACCTTCATCAATCTTCTTACTGTCGGTCAATGTCCAGTACTCGCGATGAACACCAAATTTCTGCATCATGTTTCCCCCTAGAGCAACACCGCTATGACAGGTGGTACAACCGATTTTTATAAAATTGTTCAGACCCTTTTTCTCTTCTAATGCGAGTGCGGTATTATCACCGGCAAGGTATTTATCAAAGCGCGAAGGTGTTATCAATTTGCGCTCAAACGCACCAATTGCTTTGCGCATGTTTTCATACGTAATTCCTTTTCCCGGAAAAGCTTCGTTAAAAAGTTGCTTGTATTCAGGAACTGCAGAAAGGCGTTTAATCAAAAATGCTTCATCAGGAATTTCCATTTCCACAGGATTTAAAACCGGCATTCCCGCTTGCTCTTCCACATCTTTTGCGCGGCTATCCCAAAATTGGGTGGTGTGCAATGCAGCATTTAATACAGTGGGCGAGTTACGGTCGCCATTTTTTCCGGCATCACCAGGCGAGGTTGGTAAATTATCCACTCCAAATGTTTCCAGATTGTGGCAGGAGTTGCAACTGATTTTTCCTGCGTTTGATAAGCGCGTGTCAAAATACAAAGCATGACCCAGTTTTACTTTTGCCTCCGTAATCGGATTTTCAGGATTTTCTGCAACTGCGGGTAATGCAGCAAAAGCAGACAGGCGAGGTTTTATTTCCGCATCAATTTTTGCTTCTTCATTTTCGGTGCTTGCTTCCTGTTTTTGTTCCGGTTGCGAAGAACAACTGTTTAGAAAAACAGCAACAGAAATTACTGCGATAAAATGCAAATTGAATTTGTTCATTGTTATAGATTTTGAGATTTCAAAAATAGTATCTGTTTTGGTTAATCTATGTAACCATTGTTACAAAAACAATCAAAATAAATCTTTGTTCAAATTATCGGATATTTGGAAACTATTTACAAAATGAAATTTCTGCATATTTTTCTCTTAGTATTAATTGCTTCCGGCAAATTGTGCTCACAGGAAAACCTGATTTCCAATTCAGATTTTGAAAAGCATAAAGACCTGCCTACCGATATTGGACAAGGAAAAAACTGCCTTGAGAATTGGATAAACCCGGTATTGGCAGGTGGTGGTGATTATTTTCATTCCGAGGCAAAAAGTAAAAAATCCAACACAAGTAAGAATTTCTTTGGCAAGCAGGAACCGCATTCGGGCAAGGCCTATGCGGGTATCTGCATCACCAGAAATTACCGCGAGTATTTACAAACCAAATTAATAAAACCACTCGAAAAGGGAAGAAATTATAAAGTGGAATTATACATCAGTCGGGGCGATGCAAAGTGGCTGGGTTCTATGAAAGGCTTCTGCATCATTTTTTCTTCCGATACCTTCAGATTGCAGAAATACGGACCTCCGATGTCAAAGCCACCTATGGTTTTCAGGAATGAATCCGGATATAATAATTCAGAAGACTGGACATTGCTGAGTGCTGTTTATGAAGCCAACGGCACAGAAAAATATCTTACGTTCGGTTGTTTTGTTTATCGCGAAAAAACAGAATTCGCCATTATGAATTACAATGTGGAAATTCCCGGGAAAAGAAATTACTCTCATTATTTTATTGATGATTTTACGCTGACTCCTTTGGATAAAGAAATAACTGCTCATGCAGTTGTTGAGGAAATTGCTGCTATTGAATCTCCGAAAGTTTACGAAACAGGCAAAGCTCATATTTTTAAAAATATTGTTTTCGAATCAGGCAAAGCAGATTTGCTGCCTTCATCATTTAGTGAGTTGAATGAACTTGCAGAATATTTAAACAATAATCCAATTATAAAAGCAAATATCATAGGACACACAGATAATGTAGGGAAGAAAGACGATAACCTTACTCTTTCAAGAAACCGAGCAGAAGCGGTTTTAAATTTTCTAAAAGAAAAAAATATCAGTGTTTCACGACTTTCCTTTGACGGCAAGGGTGATCTGGAACCAATTACTGCAAACGATACTGAAGAAGGCAGACAAAATAACAGAAGGGTTGAGGTGGTATTTCAGTAAATGTATTCACTGTTCAATTAATTTTTACTTTCGTGCAAAATATAAAAACATGAAACTTACACTGCGCCTCTTAACTCTTCTTATTCTTGCTGCAAGTATCTCGTCTTGCGTTAGCAAAAAGAAATTCCTTGAACTGCAAACCAAAAAAGAAAGCGAACTGAAAAACGCCAACGAATTATTAATGAAGTGCGAAGATGAACGCAACCGCTATTCTACCGACCTGATTGAAGCACGCACCTCGCTTAAATATTTGACTGAACAACTTACAGATTGCAAACAACAACGCGACAAACAAGTTACACAAGTGGGTGATTTAACGGTTCTTTCTCAGGCAGCAAATCAGAACATTAATAAAACGCTGGAACAGCTGGAGAAAAAAGACAAATACATTCAGTTGTTACAAGCAGCAAAAACAAAAGCCGATTCAATTAACCTTGCTTTGGCTGTTAACCTGAAAGGCGTTTTAAAAGAAGGTTTGGACGACAACGATGTGGAAATTAAAGTGGACAAAACAGTAGTGTTCATAAATCTTTCCGATAAAATGCTTTACCAAAGCGGAAGCGCAAATCTTACATCACGCGCAAAAGAAGTATTAGGTAAAATTGCTGCTATTCTTGATTCAAGAAGAGAAATGGAAGTAATGGTGGAAGGATATACTGATAATAAACCTATCAGCAACAACTGCATTTCCGATAACTGGGATTTAAGCGTAAAACGTGCAACAGCAGTTATTCGTGTTCTGCAAAATGATTATAAAATTGACCCGAACCGCCTTATTGCAGCAGGTCGTGGTGAGTTTAATGCTCTTGCCACTAATGATACGGAGGAAGGGCGTGCCACCAACCGCAGAACCCGTATCATCATTCTGCCGAAACTTGATCAGTTTTATGACTTGCTGAACCCTGCAAAAGCAGCGGAGTAAAAGAGTATCGGTGCTTTGGGCAGGACTTCAAAAATAATTCCCGCCCAAACACCATTTTTTTATCTTTGCCACCAACCAACGGAATTCTAACCAGATGAATATAATGGCAGCCACCACCACCCGCGAATTAATTGTATCCGAAGTAGCCGAGAACCTTATTGCCAGCGAAATCATAAAAATCGCTAACGAGGTAAACGAGAAGATTAAGAACGGTGAAAAAATATACAACCTCACTATCGGAGATTTTAACTCCACTATATTTCCTATTCCTGATGGGTTAAAAGCTGAAATAATAAAAGCTTACGAAAACAACCAGACCAATTATCCCGCAGCTAATGGAATTCCCGAGTTGCGCAAAGCAGTTTCAAAATACCTGAAACGTAAAGGACATCTGGATTATACCGAAAATCAAATTCTGATTTCGGCAGGTGCGCGTCCGTTGATTTATGCAACCTTCACAGCGCTTTTAGATCCGGGGGATACAGTAATTTATCCTGTTCCAAGCTGGAATAATAATCATTACACGCACCTTTCTTCGTGCAAAAAAGTAGAGATAGAAACCACTGCAGAAAACAAATTCATGCCATCGGCACAGGATTTGAAACCACATTTAGCTGATGCTACCGTTGTTGCTCTTTGCTCACCGCTTAACCCGACAGGAACCATGTTCAGCAAAGAAGGGCTAGAGCAAATCTGTGATTTAATTCTGGAAGAAAACGCAAAACGAGAAGAAGGCCGTAAACCGCTTTACCTTATGTACGACCAGATTTACTGGGCGTTAACCATGACTGGTAATAAGCATTACGATCCGGTTAGTTTGCGTCCTGAGATGCGGAACTACACAATTTACATTGATGGAATTTCAAAAGCATTTGCATCAACAGGAGTTCGTGTTGGTTGGGCATTTGGACCGCAAAAAATAATTGACAAAATGCGCGCATTGCTTTCACACGTGGGAGCATGGTCGCCAAAAGCAGAGCAGGTTGCAACCTCTGTTTTTCTGGAAAAAGAAAATGAAGTGGACGAATATTTAACATGGATAAATAAAAGTGTTTCTGAACGTTTAGCCGGATTTTACAACGGTTTTCAGTCATTAAAAAACGAAGGATTTGCAGTGGATTCAATTGCTCCGCAAGGTGCTATGTATCTTACTGTTCAGTTCGCGCTGCACGGTTACAAAACCGAAACAGGAAAAACTCTTTCCACAACACAGGATATTACCAGCTATTTATTGGATGAAGCAAAAACAGCATTAGTTCCTTTCTTTGCTTTTGGTACTTCATCAGAATCAAATTGGTATCGCCTTTCCATAGGCACTGTAAAAACCGAAGACATTGAAAAGGTGATTGCACAACTGCGCGCTGCGCTTTCAAAATTGAAAAAAGGTTAAATGTGTTTAGAGACGCGATGCTAGCGTCTCCAAAAGATTGAGACACGAACATCGTGTCTCTACGAAAATGGAAATGAAAAACAATTACGTAGTAATAATGGCAGGCGGAGTAGGAACAAGGTTCTGGCCTATGAGCCGCACTCCGCATCCAAAGCAATTTCTGGATGTATTGGGAACAGGTAAAACACTAATACAACAGACCTACGATCGTTTTCAAAAAGTTTGTCCGCCCGAAAATATTTATGTGGTAACTAATGAAAGTTACCGAGAACTGGTAAAGGAGCAACTGCCTGCCCTTACCAACGAACAAATAATCTGCGAGCCAAGCCGCAAGAATACCGCTCCCTGTGTAGCGTATGCGGCTTTTCGCCTCAGTGCTATAAATCCTGATGCTAATATGGTGGTGGCTCCATCAGACCATCTTATTTTGAATACCGAAGGGTTTGTAAGTGTTATCAATAAAGCATTGGAAACAACGGCAAAGTACGATGTGCTCTGCACACTTGGTATAAAACCTTCGCGACCTGATACCGGTTACGGATACATTCAGTTCAACGAGCAGGAGTTTTTGAACGGAAGTGGTGAGGTAAGAAAAGTAAAAACCTTTACCGAAAAACCTGACTTAGATATGGCAAAACAATTTCTTGCCAGCGGTGATTTTTTGTGGAACTCCGGAATCTTTATCTGGTCGGCAAAAAGTATTTTAAGTGCTTTCCGCGATCATTCCAGTGAAATGTTTCAGGTTTTTGGTGAGGGAAAAACACTTTACGGAACTCCTGCCGAAGAGGCGTTTATTAAAAAAGCATACACCGTTTGCAAAAATATTTCCATTGACTATGCCGTGATGGAAAAGGCTAAAAATGTTTACGTCCTTGCTGCCGACATCGGCTGGAGCGACCTTGGAACATGGGGTTCACTTTACGAGTATGCCGACAAAAACAAAGAAGGAAATACCATCATCGGAAAAAATGTAGTGGTTTACGATACCAAAAACTGCATTGTTAATGTTCCCAAAGACAAGTTGGTTGTGTTAGAAGGATTGGAAGACTACATTGTAGTTGAGTCTGACGGAATACTTTTAGTTTGCCGCAAAACCGAAGAGCAGAAAATCAAGTTGATTGTAAATGATGTTACAATCTCTAAAGGAGAAAAATTCGTTTAGGTATTCTTAATGCCTTGTTGTTAATCGATTAACCGTCATAATTTTCCCATTTAAAGTAACGAAAGTATATTTTTGTCGTTCAAACCAAAAAAAATATACATGAAAAAACTATTACTTATTATTTGTACTGCTTCTTTTTCCTTAGCTCAGGCTCAGGATGCAAGCACGTATGATGCTACTGTGCCAAATCACTATTTTGGATTTGGAGCAAAGTTGATTAAAGAAACTCCGGGCTTTACGCCTCCTGTAATTTCGCGTGCATTAGGCTTTACCGGCCTTGCTTTGTATGAATCTACTGTTCCAGGTATTCCTTCAATGACATCAACGGTTGGAGCAATTCCTGAACTTACTTCATTAACAGCTCCCGATGGAAATGCAAATTACCATTGGCCCACTGTAGTTAATAATGCTATGGCTGCCGTTATGGATAGCCTTTTTGGGAATGCCACGCAACTAAACAAAGATTCGCTGCATGATATCCGTGATTACTACAACACCCTTTTTCAGGGTCAAATTCCTACAGGGGATTTCAATGATTCAAAATCATTTGGTGAAGCAATTGCCAATGACATTTTTCAGTTCTCAAAAACGGATGGCGGCCACCTTGGCTATACTGCTAACTTCCCGGGAAGTTATGTTCCTCCGGTTGGTCCCGGCATGTGGGAAGCTTTTGGTGCTCAAGTAGCAATGCAACCTTATTGGGGAAGTCATCGCCCGTTTGTAACGGATGATACAACCGGTGTTATTCCAGGCCCTCCTCCAGCTTTTTCTACTGATATTAATTCTGCTTTTTATGCGTATGCCTATCAGGTATATTATCAGGTAAATAACAATACATCAGATCAGGTTTCCATAGCTCAATATTGGGCTGATGGCGGTGGAAGTATATCACCTCCAGGACATAGCATTTATATGTTGCGTAATATTCTTCGTCACGAAAATGCAAACCTTGAAACTGCTGCTATTGCGTATGCAAAAATGGGAATTGCTCTTTCAGATGCTTTTCTTGCGTGCTGGAAAACCAAGTATATCTATAATTGCACACGTCCAGTAACCTATATACAAGACAACATTGATAATGCGTGGGTTGCTTTAATCGGAACGCCTCCTTTCCCTGAGTATTCGAGCGGACACTCATCACAATCAGGTGCTATGAGCGAGATTATGGAATCTCTTTACGGAACTTCGTATGCGTTTATTGACAGCACACACGGAACTAATTTTGGTGGTCCGCGCTCATACAACAATTTTGATGAGGCAGCAGAAGAAGCAGCCGTTTCAAGACTTTATGGTGGCATTCACTTTGAATTTGGGAACAATACCGGTCTTACCATGGGAAGAGAAATCGGTGAAAATATCAACGACTTATTCGCAGGCTTAGCTGTTGGTGTTGCAGATAATAACACTGATGGTTTCATATTTGAAATGTATCCTAACCCTGCAAGTGATGTGGTTAATTTTTATAGCAAAGGTTTTAAAATTGACCGTCTTGAGGTGTATAACATGATGGGACAGCAGGTTGCTGTTAATACTTCTTCAACAGGCAGAATGGATATTTCAGACTTTGCTTCCGGTGTTTATGCTGTTAATGCATATGACCTTAGCAAAGGGGCAATGGTTTCAAAAACATTGGTAAAGAAATAATCAGACTCCACTAAATTGCAAAACAAAAAAACCTGCCAAAAGCAGGTTTTTTTGTTTTTAGTTGGTGAACTTTTTATACTGTTCATCTACTGCCTTATCCACGGGCAGAAGAATTTTTCCGAACATGATTATTGCTTTTGCCGAGTCGGCATAGCTTTGGTCTTTTAGTAAAGTTGAGTAATTTACAAATGCATCTGAAAGCGATGCTTCAATAAGTTTTGGCGCTTTGTAAGTTCCTTCATTTGCAATTTTTTCAAGTTGCGGCATAGCATCGTTCAGGCTTTTGTAAGCTTCGCTTCCATTGCGCATAAGGGCATCGCACACGCCTTTTATAAACAGCAACTCAAAATTATCGGGGTCTAATTTTACCAGTGGCTTGTAGTAATAAGATGATGCTTTGCTGTAATCTTTTTTGTCAACCAGGGCTTTTGCTTCTTCCAGACAAGTCTGACGAAGTTTGTCTAAATACTCGCTGTTGTCTTTGTAGAAATTTAATTCTTTGTCGTAGGTTTTCATTTTCACGGCATGTTTCAACGCATCTTTCAGAGCAGATTTGTAATACTCTTTTATTTTGGCGTCTTCAGAGAAATGAAACTCGTAATAACACATGCTGATGTAGAGGTAAGGCTCAGGATTTTTTGCATACTTCTCGCTTTCGGTATAGGTCTCAGCTTTGTAGGCACAGTCTTCGAATTTGCCTTTGTCGTAAAGCTCTTCGAGTTTAACTAGTTCGCCACCGATTACTTGCGCTGATAAGTCAAATGCAAGAAGTAAGAGACAAGATGCAAAAGGTAAAAAGTAGTTCATCATTTATTTTTTGTGAAGCGCAAAAATAGTTTTTTACTTTTATCGCACCGATGCGAACGATAGAAATAACCACCACCCAGAATGTAACCATTGAATATGAGCTCGCTTCGTTTCGCGATCGCTTCTTTGCATTCTTCCTTGATTTCTGGATTCTGAATTTTTCTATACTGCTTCTTTACCTTTTCTGGATGTGGGTTTTTGGATTAGACAGCATCAACTATTTTATGTACCTGGTTATACTTCCTATCTACCTATTTTATTCGCCTGCAAGTGAGATTTGGATGAACGGACAATCACTGGGTAAAAAAGCAATTGGTATAAAAGTGGCAAAGCTAAACGGCAAGCAACCGGTGATAAGTGATTATTTGATTCGCTGGGCTTTCCGGTTGGTTGACATCTGGTTTTCGTCAGGTACTATTGCTGCGGTGCTGGTGAACTCTACTGTGCGCGGACAAAGACTTGGCGATATGCTGGCACATACTACAGTTATTAAAACGCGCTCATCATTAAACATTGAAATTGCGGATGTGCTGCGCATCAACACGCGTGAAAATTACGAGCCTAAATATCCTCAGGTGCGCGGACTGAGCGAGAGTGATATGCTGCTGATAAAATCAGTGATTGAACGCACCAAAAAATATAACAACACAGCACACAAAGAAGCACTGGATATGCTGGTGCAGAAACTGCGCGATGTTTTAGATATTGCAGAAATACCAAAAGATAAAATTGCTTTTTTGAAAACGCTGCTGAATGATTATATAGTATTAACACGATGAATACTCACCACAGATTACACAGATTTGCTCAAATTTTATCTGTGATAATCTGTGTAATCTGTGGTGAACACTTTTTATAATGAAAACACTCTTCAAAATTATTCAGCCACTATATTCCGTTTGGAGTTATCTGGTGTTTTTTCTGTTTGTGGCAGTGAGCATTTTTATTACTCCGCTAATAATTATAGCAGGCGGCAAAAATTATATCCGTCCGTTGATGAAGTATTACCGCTTTTGGAGTGATGTATGGTTTGCGCTCAGTTTTATGAAACAGGATTTTACAGGATATGAGCATATTGACAGCAATCGTGCATATGTAATTGCAGGCACCCACTCTTCAACCCTGGATTTGTTTGCCTGTGGTTCGTCCATAAAAATGGCTTACAAAACGTTGGCGAAAATGGAGACCGCAAAAATTCCTGTAATAGGCTATCTGTTTCGTGTGGCCTGTTTGTTTGTTGACCGCAGCAGTCCCGAAAGCCGCAAGGCAAGCATTGACAATATGATAAAGGAATTGAGAGAAGGCACTTCCATTCTTATTATGCCCGAAGGCACACGCAATCGCACCGGCAAACCGCTGAAAGAATTTCATGACGGTGCTTTTCGCATTGCCATAGAAACACAAACGCCCCTGCTGCCCATGGTTGTTTTAAACTGCCGCCTGCTAATGCCGATGGACACCTTATTAGTTACACCAGGAACGGTGGGTGTCCGTTTTCTGAAACCAATTGAAACCTTGGGCATGACCGAAAAAAATATTCCTGCACTGAAAGAAAAAGTTTACAAATTGCAGGAAGAAGTGATTTTGAGGGAGGATGCTTTTTTTAATTCAAGCCAAATAGGCAAGTAGGAGCTAGGCAATTAGCAATCCCTACTTTGCTATGTGGCTACTTGGTTTACCTTTGCGCCTGACCACTATTTGGCTACTTGCCTAACTCCTACTTGGCTTATATATGATTACAATCTACACCGATGGCAGTGCGCTTGGAAATCCCGGACCCGGGGGCTACGGCATTGTGTTGTTGAAAGACCATCATCGCAAAGAAGTTTCGCAGGGCTACCGACTGACTACCAACAATCGCATGGAATTACTAAGCGTTATTGTCGCTTTGGAAATGATAAAGGTTCCCAACAGCCACGTTACCATTTTTTCAGACTCTAAATATGTAGTAGATTCGGTTGACAAGGGTTGGGTTTTTGGCTGGGTAAAAAAAGGCTTTAAAGACAAAAAGAATGTTGATCTCTGGAAGCGCTTCCTGTTAATATATCCCAAGCACCACATAAAATTCAAATGGGTAAAAGGCCATGCCGCCAACCCACTTAACGAACGCTGCGACCAACTTGCAGTGGCTGCCTCTAATAGTAGAGGTTTGTTAGTGGATGAGGGGTATGAGGCTATCCGCAAAGCGGAAGGATTGTTTTAGCCACAAACTAGCACCTATTTTTTAGTAGTTCGCGGACATGTTAACCCCCATCCGCTATACAAAACTGCCCTTGCATTTATGTTAAAGTCAAGTTTCTTATAAAAAATTATATTTTAGCACATTTGGAGATGCTTCCCGCCATCCATTTTTGAGCTTTTTATTGTTCTAAATTTAAGTTTATTATAATAAGTTAAATATTAGCATATGCTAAAATATATTTAATTACAAAATAATTAATTACAAAATATACTAAAATCTATTTTATTATAAAAATATATATATTAGCAGCTTTGTAAACCGTATTTTGTATTCAAAAATCAATTTTTAGCACCTAAAACCTAAAAAAATGTCAGCCGAGGCCAAGTTCTACCCTAAGTCAAATCAAGGTCGCCAGCAGGCGTTAATGATGGCGTTTATGCAAAACGCTAATGCAGGTTTGACCAACCCACTTACCCAACGGACAAAAGACCGACTGAATGCTATATACCCTGAGTATAACAGCAAGATGCTGGCAATGCGTGCAAAAAAAGCAGAGTCAGCCGGACTTATGGCTGAAAAAGAAAAGTTGCGCGAAAAGGTAGCCCTGTATTGTTCGCATTTTATTCAGGTGTTTAATATGTGTGTAAAGCGTGGCGAATATCTGGCAGCTTATCGTACGGCTTATCAGTTAGATATTGAGAATGAAAAACTGCCCCCGCTTCAATTAGAGCGGCAGGTTACCACTGTTGCTGAAAATATAATTA
>CAMBRL010000012.1 GCA_945870105.1 Chitinophaga pinensis | reverse complement strand
CTTCAGCATCAACAACAACACTTTTAATATTGGCGACAATGTGGTGGTGGTTTGGCCGCGTGCTATTAATCCCAACAGTGCTGCCGACTCGCTTACCTTTCATGTTTACATCACTAACCTCAACAGCGTTGAAGAAAGCGGAAAGACATCAGACCTGAAGATATTCCCCAACCCCGCACAAGACTTTGTTAGTTTCACTTCGGAGAAAAACACAATTGAAGAGGTGCGCTTGTATGATATGTCAGGAAGATTAGTGCTGCAAAGCAAAGAGCACCTGAAAATTTTTACAGGCCATCTTACCGAAGGGGTTTACATTGCTGAAGCGCACTTTGCAGACGGGATTATTTCGCGCAGGAAGATTATTGCGGGTAGGAATTAAGTTTCCGTTCCCGTCATTGCGAGGGCTTTTCGCCCGAAGCAATCTTTTATTAATAGTGAGATTGCTTCGCTACGCTCGCAATGACGAATAGCTAACAGATAATTTTCCGGAGCATCTCCGAAACTTCTTTTGCATGTTGAATGGTCATCAGATGCGTTCCGTTTGTTATGCTGAAGTCGGCTTTTACAAAACGATGAGGCAGCAGCAAATCTTTTGTTCCGTGAATGTGAACCACGTTTTCGTGTAACACCTTGTTATTCCAGGTTACTACTTTCTCAATCGCCCATTTAAAGAACACGGGGTCGGTTTCGGTGAGAATGGTTTTCATCAGGGTTTTCTCCGATTCGGTTTTGGCTCCCATCATGCGGTAGGCAAGAGCATTGGGCTTCTTGGCAACTCTCATAGCTGCAAGTTTATTCAGTTTCAGTTTTCCTGCAATACGAAAATAAGGAGGAATTTCTTTCTGCGTTTTTGCAGAAGAGATGAGCACTATCTTTTCGGTTGCAATGTGTTTGGCCACTTCCATTGCCATCATACCGCCAAACGAAAGCCCCACTAAGACAGGCTTCTCTGCATCAATCTGTGCAGTCAATCGTGCAGCATATTGTTGCATGGTTTCACGCGCAAGCGGCTCCAGCCACTTAATATAAGTTACACGAAATCCACTCAGATCGAGGAATTGAAAAACCCGATGATCGGCACCAAGACCGCTAAAAAGAAAAAGGTGTTTCATCCTTTCAGCGAAGCAATAGTTAAAATCAGTTTCCTGAAATACTTATTTTCTTTGAGCCGGCAAGCTTTCCGTCAGCAGTGAAAACTTTGCAAACGTAAAGCCCATCAGCAAGTGCAGCAGTGTTTACAAACGTTGTAGTACTGTTTACACTTCCTGCCAATACCTGTTTGCCTGTTACATCAAAAACAGCATAAACAAGTTTGTCGTTTGTTTCCATTCTGATAGAAAAGCCATTGCTTGCCGGGTTAGGATAAACCGTAAACGCTTCAGCAATGTTTGTTTCATCAACACCTGCACCAAAGCAGCATTGTGATTCATTCGATAAGAAAGTAGCACGATCAATACTGTCATTCAGGTTAGTGGTAAGACTTACGGCATAGTAACCAATTTCTTTAATAATGTAATTGTAGCGGTGAATATCACTTACACGTGGATTTTCAAAACCTACTAATTGTCCCGGAAGAAGTCCCCATCCGCCTAAAAGTGTTGCATAAATCCAGATACTGTCAATGTTATGTTCAACATTGCGCTGACGCAATGCTTCGTAAGTTCCAAGCGGAGTTATTAAATCTCCCCAACCATCAATCTCGCTTTGAATTTCAGAATAACGTTTGAAACGGATTGAGTCAATAGGAATTGGAGATTGTGCAACCAATGCCGGAGGTGCTTCCATAGAAACATAAATAATTGAGGTATCACTATAACTATCTAAATAGGAAGCAGGAAAAATAAAAATGGTTTGCGGGTCAAGAAAAGGAATATCCATGTCTGCTCCCAAACCTGTAAAGTCACCGGAAAAGCCGGTAATTTCAACGGTATTATTGCTGCTGTCAGCAAATGCCCAACCTCCAAATTGTTCTACTGCCAGAAATGAGTTCGGAAAATTGCTTCCGCTTGGTAATGTTGTCGGGTCAGTAAAATGAATGGTATTACCTTGTCTGGTGCGTAATTGTGAAAAATCCCAACTTTGGTCAGCTCCTGCACTACCCGGAGTAATTGTCAACGGAATAAGGGTATCAATACCCTGATAAATAGAATCGCCTGCTACCGGAAAATCCACCGCTTCAATAACTATTTGTGAAGAGCCTGTAAATGCTGATAAAGAGCCAACTGCAAGGAGTAAAAGTTTTTTCATTTGAACTGATTTTAAAAATTAATGAGGTGCGAAGGTAAGATTATTTGGTATTTCTTTTCTGTTTTATACTTTTGCACTCCCTTTTCGGGGAAACTGACCTATGGTGTAACTGGCAACACGACTGATTTTGGTTCAGTAGAGTCTAGGTTCGAGCCCTAGTAGGTCAACAAAAATCCTCTGCAATTGCAGAGGATTTTTTGTTTTTAAACCAGAATAGTTACTTTAGTTGCCATATTTATGAATAAAGTAATCCTGTTTATTCTCATTTTATTTCTGACAACTCTTTCCTCCTGTGAAAAACGAGTTTGCGAAGAAAATAATACCGCTACGCTTATCATCACGAACCAAACTATAGAACCTATTCAATTCTATTTTGACGGAGTTTACCTGTACGATGTTATTGAGCTGACCAAAGAAACGCTGGAAGTTAACACAGGCGCTCACACCTTTGGTGCAAAGGTGGCAGGTTCAACTTTTCTTGACTCTCTTGATTGGGAAGAATACCAAGCCTTTTCGGTTTGCGAGCAGGTGGAATATACGTTTGAGTAACCCTTCGACAAGCTCAGGGTGACAGTCTGCCAACTGCTTAGTGCCTACTCTTTTTCCCAATCCATCGTGCGCTTCACTGCTTTCTGCCAGCCTTTGTAAAGCTTTTCGCGTTTGGCTTTTTCCATTGTTGGAGTGAAAACCGCATCAGGTTTTTTGCTTTTTGAAAGTTTATCTTTTTGATAAAAACCTACAGCAAGTCCGGCAAGCAATGCTGCACCAAGTGCAGTGGTTTCAATCACTTTCGGACGATTTACTTTTACGCCAAGAATATCAGACTGAAACTGCATCAGTAAATTATTGGCGCAAGCGCCTCCATCAACATTCAGTTCTTTCAGTTTTACATTTGAATCAATTTCCATTGCACTCAATACATCGCGTGTCTGGTAAGCCAACGACTCCAATGTTGCACGAATGATGTGTGATTTTGAACTTCCTCTTGTTAAACCGAAAATTGCTCCGCGTGCATACATATCCCAATACGGTGCGCCCAGTCCCGCAAATGCAGGAACAACATACACACCTTCTGTATCCTTTACTTTCATGGCGTAGTATTCTGAATCAGGAGCAGAGTCTAAAATTTTCAGTCCGTCACGCAGCCATTGAATTGCTGCGCCTGCAATGAAAATGCTTCCTTCCAAAGCGTATTCAACTTTTCCGTTTATTCCCCAGGAGATAGTTGTGAGCAAACCATTTTTTGATTTCACCATTTTACTGCCTGTGTTCATCAGCATAAAACAACCTGTTCCATAGGTGTTTTTTGCCATTCCGGGTTCAAAGCAATGTTGTCCAAAAAGAGCAGCTTGTTGGTCGCCCGCAATGCCTGCAACCGGAATTGCGATGTTGTCAAAAAACTTTGTTTCGCCATAAACGCAAGACGAATCTTTTACTTTCGGCAACATCGAATCGGGAATGCCTAATTCTTTTAGCAGCTTTTTATCCCATTCTTTTTTCACGATGTTATAAACCAAGGTGCGCGATGCATTGGAATAATCCGTTACATGAACTTTGCCACCGGTGAGATTCCAAAGCAGCCATGTATCAATGGTTCCGAAGAGCAATTCTCCTTTTTCTGCTTTTTGTTTTGCACCTTTTACATTGTCTAAAATCCATTTTACTTTGGTGCCCGAGAAATAAGCATCAATCACCAATCCGGTGTTTTCTTTCACGTATTTCTCTAATCCTTTTTTCTTAAGTGCATCACAAATAGAAGCTGTTCTTCTATCCTGCCAAACGATGGCGTTGTAAACAGGCACGCCTGTTTTTTTATCCCACACAACAGTTGTTTCGCGCTGATTAGTGATACCGATTGCAGCAATTTCATTGATATAAATCCCTGCAGATTTAATCACCTCGCGTGCTGTTTCCATTTGCGTTTGCCAGATCTCCATCGGGTCATGTTCTACCCAACCCGACTGAGGAAAAATCTGACGGAATTCTTTCTGCGCAACGTTTTTGATGTTGCAGTCTTTGTCAAACAAAATAGCTCTTGAGCTGGTTGTGCCCTGGTCTAAGGCAAGGATGTACTTTTTAGTCATATACTTTTATGATTTTACAAATTGAAGGTTCTGCAATCTTGAATTCCAGAAAAAAAACGCAACTGAAGATAGAAATGCAATATGAGTAAGCACCAATTGAAGTGAATAATTAATTGGTAGCAGGTAAATAATTAAGGGGAAAACAAGCAAGCGAATATTTTCAAGAATGAAAGCCCATCGCTTGTTTTCAAATAATGTTGCCATTACAGTTAAAGTAAGAACCAAATAGGCGGCAGCGCTGAAATTCTTCCAGAACAACATCTTTTTTTCAACTGCAAGATACGTTACTACCACTGCGGTAAGAATAGAAAATTGCACGAGGACATATTTATTGATTGCGGGATTGTAAACAAAATCAAATTTCTTGTACGTGCTGTTATCTACTTTCTGCGGGAACTCCGTTCCACCAAATTCATCTGGTTTCCAACCTGGATGTTTAAAAAACAATTTCACTTTATCACTGAAACGGGGGAATGGATTTCCGATTTTTATCAAATCAAAAAAGTAATGCACGTTTGTCCATGCGGGATTCCAACTTTTTACCGGAGTAGTAATTCCATAAACTACTTCTTCCTTTTCTTCTTCAAATGTTCCGAACATGCGATCCCAGATGATAAACATGCCGGCATAATTTTTATCAATGTATTTTGGATTAACTCCGTGGTGAACGCGGTGATGTGAAGGTGTATTCAGAAACAATTCCACAAAACCAAGTTTGCCAATGTATTTGGTATGAATCCAGAACTGGAACAAAATATCAATGCCGGCAACGATTAAAAGTAACTCCGGTTTGAAACCAAGAAACGCTAACGGTAGAAACATAAAAAATGTCATTGCAGAAAAAAACCAGGGCTGACGCAAGGCAACAGTGAGATTATATTCTTCGCTGGAATGATGAACAATATGTCCACCCCAACCAATATTTATTTCGTGACCAAAACGATGTGCCCAGTAAAAAATAAAATCAAAAGCAAAGAGCAAAACCAAACCGGTAAAGAGATTGGAAGGCATTTCGTAAATACGGTATTTGTAAACAAATGCATATAGCATCAGCATAAACGCTCGCGTAAACACGCTAATCACCTGCTCACCAATTCCAATATTAAGATTAGCAATGGAATCATTTATGCGAAATGCATTCCCTTTTTTCTTTTTATCTACCAGCACCTCAATGCCTATTAGGAGAAGAAAAAATGGAATAGCGAAAATGATGTAGTTGATATTCATCTTACTTTATTTTCACTTGAAGAAACACCGGTTGATGATCAGAAAATTTGAATTGCATGTCTATATTTTTAAGCTGCAATACTTCAAGGTTTGGAGAAACAAGATAGTAGTCAATAACTGTTCTATCTGTTTTTTCTAAGTCCAAAGGAAACAACAAGCTGCGGTTAGTTGGCACAGTGTTATCATAAGCCCATGTCCAGCCGGTAGGCATAAACGCTGCATCAATATTGGCGTTCTCTGCAATATCCACATCTGATTTCCAGAATGTTTTTGCATCAAATCCGGGAGCACATTGATTCCAGTCACCGCCAACAACTACGTAATTTCCTTTTTCAAATTCTTTCAGTACAAATTCTTTCAACATATTCATTTCGCTTCTTTTCAATTCACCAGTTTTGTCATATGCTGAATTATGTGTGTTGATGGCAATAAATTCTTTCCCATTTGTAAGCGCTATGCGGTGAACCAAAAAACATCTGTCTAAAAAATAAATGCTGGTAGGCCATGAGAAATTGGAGTCGTAGCCATAACGCGTTGCACTTGTTGGTTGGAATTTTGAAAATGATGCAAGTCCTGCAACTACTTTACCCATTGGGTTTGTATAAGGAACCGGAACGAATTTTACATCGTAATTTACAGCAAATGAGTAGGTATAATCCGGCAATTGTTGTGAAATTCCCCATAGCTCATTGATCCGGTAACTTCTACGCGCCAGCGTATCCACTTCCTGAAAAAAGAAAAAATCAACACTGTCGTTTGACTTAGCGAATTGGTAAATTCCGTTTAAATAGTTGTCCACATCTCCTTCTGCAGAAACAACCATTTTACCTCCATCATAAAAGAAATCAGCCTTCTCTCCCAGCCCACCGTAACCAATGTTCCAGTTAATAAATGAGAAAATGCTATCGGGTTGCGCTATTGCAGTTCCGCGCACAGTAAGTTTTATTTCTTTTTCGGGTTTAAAATCGGTGATGGTTCCGAAAAGCAGATTGCCGGCTATCCACATTACACCCAGCACAACAAACATTAATACCAGCTTCAGAATTTTTTTCAGGATTTCCATACGATTTTTTTTAAGTCGTCATGCTGAACTTGTTTCAGCATCTTTAATTCAAGACCCTGAAACAAGTTCAGGGTGACGAGATGCGTTTCAAAGGTAGATATTTTTCATTCTGAATAATGTGCAGGAAAAACTACTTTTGTTCTTCATCAAAAACACAAACTATGAAACATCAGGACTTGAAATGGACAGCATCTGACGGAGTTGAAATTTATGGACAATGCTGGCTGAACGATGCAAAACCTAAAGCTGTTATTTGCATTGTGCACGGCATGGGTGAGCACAGCGGACGGTATGCACACGTTGCGAAATATCTGGTTGATGCAGGGTATTCGGTGATTGCTTATGACCACAGAGGACACGGAAAATCAGGTGGAAAGCGCGGGCATACTCCTTCTTATGATTTGTTATTAGATGGTGTTTCAGATTTATTAAAACAGGCAGAAAAAATTGCTCCGGGAAGTAAGAAATTTATTTACGGACACAGTATGGGCGGCAATGTAGTTTTGAATTATGTACTGCGCAGAAAACCTGAGATAGCAGGAGTTATTGCATCATCACCCTGGTTGAAATTAGCGTTTGAGCCACCAAAGTTTGAAGTTGCTTTGGGCAGATTTGTGAATAATATTTTCCCTGGCTTTACACAAAGCACTAAACTGGATGCTACAGCAATTTCGCGTGATAAAAAGGAAGTGGAGAAATATGTGAATGACCCTTTGGTTCATGATAAAATATCTGCGCGCTTTTTTGTGGAAACTTATGCTGCAGGGAACTGGGCGCTGGAACACGCTGCTGAAATGAAATTGCCTTTACTTATTTTTCACGGTACGGAAGACAGACTTACTTCACCCGAAGGCTCACGTCAATTTGCTGATAAAATAAAAGAGAATTGCACGTTCAAATTGTGGAACGGACTTTATCACGAAACGCATAACGAACCGGAAAAAGAAGACGTGCTGAAATACATTGCAACCTGGCTTGACAGCAGTTTGCAGTAATTTTTTACTTCGCCATTAACAACATTCCAACTTCCTTTTCAGAAAGCTGACGCCAGTAACCACGCTGCAAATCTTTTTTGGTAAGTCCGGCAAAAGTAACACGGTCGAGTTTTATAACATTGTAGCCGAGCTTTTCAAAAATTCTGCGGACAATGCGGTTTCTTCCACTGTGAATTTCAATGCCTACTTCTTTACGACCGGCACCTTCCACAAATTCTATGGCATCAACTTCGGCTTTTCCGTCTTCCAGTTCTATGCCACTTTGTATGCTTTTCATATCGGCCAAACTCAGGTTTTGGTCAATCGTAACGTGATACATTTTTTTTGCGCCATGTGAAGGATGCGTAAGACGTTTTGCAACTTCTCCATCGTTGGTGAAGAGCAGCAGACCTGTTGTCATTCTATCTAATCTTCCTACAGGGTAAACGCGTTCTTTACAGGCTCCTTCAATAAGGTGCATCACGGTTCTGCGTTCCTGCGGGTCTTTACTGGTGGTGATGTAATCTTTAGGTTTGTTAAGGAGAATGTAAACTGATTTTTCTTTGCGCAGAATAGCTCCACCGAATTTTACTTCATCGCCCGGAGAAATTTTATAGCCCAGTTCGGTAATTACTTTTCCGTTTACTGTTACTACTCCGCTTTCAATCAATTTATCTGCCTCGCGCCTTGATGATACGCCTGCATTGGCAAGGTATTTATTGAGACGAATTAAATCGGAAGGTGCTTTTTCAACTTGCTGACCAAAGTTGCCTTTGGTGAATTTTTTCTTGCTTTGATATTTCTTTTTGGCATCGTAAGGACGACCGTAAGATGGTGTTTTCGGTTTGTCTTCTGCTGCACCAAAGTCTTCAACATCATCTTTGCGGGGAGCGCGTTTTCTCCACTGATCAGATTCTTTGCCTGGTGAAAAAGGTCTATCGCTTTTGGGTTTGAAATCTCCACCTCGTTTATCGTCATCGCGTTTGAATGGTCTTTTTCCTGCGGGCTTGTCAAATGATTTTTTGAACGGTTTATCGCCAAAGCGTGATTTAGGTTTGTCTGATGATTTACTTTCATCTTTAGGCGCATCTGAATCGGAACGATTTTTCCAGGCATCAAATTCTTTGCGGCTTGTGGGTTTATCACTTCCGCGACCAGAAGGTTTTTTATTGAACGGTTTTCCGTCACCGCGTTTTTCGTTACTGCTGCTACCGCCCGGCTTTCCGGGTCTGAAGAATTTTGACATGGTTTTGTTTTAAGGACGGCAAAGATAGGAGAATAATCGGGGCGGGTGAGGGTGAGAAGGTGAGAAGGTGAGAGAGTGAGAAGGTGCGGATGCGGTTTTATATTTTTCTTTTTCGGATTTCTTCTTCTATTTCTTTGAGTTTATCTAAGGGGAGGTTGCGGACGAGCTCGTTGAAGTTTACGGGTACCTGGGTTTTGATGAGGGTGGTGAGGGGGTTGTTTTTTAGTTGTTCGATGGGTTGTGTGGGTTTATAATCGAAGAGATCATTGGGGGTGCAATTGAAAATGAGACATAGTTTCTCGATGTAGGCGAGGTTGATTTCTTTTACTTCATTATTGACGAGTTGTGTGGCGGTGTTGTGGGTGAATCCATGGCTGCGCAGGAAGGTTAAGGGGCGGTCGATGTTTTTTAATGCGCAGAGATGGGCCACATTTATAAAGAGGTTGGAGGTGTAGGAACGGTTGGCCATTTTATTTTTGATTTAGTGAATTATTTATTTGGTGATTGCGTTAATTGCGATGGTGACGGTGTTAATTGTGCAACTGATTATGTTAATTGTATAGAATTTAGTGCTAATTGTATTATTTTATTTATTAATTGTTATTTTGTTGCTATTAATTGTGGCAAATTTAGTATTAATTTTATAAACTATACTGTTAATTGTAATATTATCAGTGTTAATTATATTAATTACGTTGTTAACTGATAGTATATACATATTAATTGTGTTAGTTACTGTGTTAATTGTATGGATGGTGGTATTAATTGTTTAGGCGCAAGCGTTAATTGCGAGGGGTGAATTTGGGTGTTTTATGCGGGGAGAGGAAGATTTGAAGGTGGGTGAGGTGAGTTTTAAATACAAAGGCTGCAAAGAGGGAGGGCAAACGACAGGAAGGATGGTAGGGACTTGAAAAGATTGTTGGGAATTATTTGGTGTTGGGAGGTAATGGTAAAAAACGGATTGAAAATCCTAAAACTCAGCGGTCGGGATTGCAAATCCTGACCAACGCAAACGAACATCCTCACTAACGGGACCAGCATCAACGCATATCCTTACCAACTGAGAAATAATAGGCGACACGAGGCAAAAAGATCCTCGCGTCTGCGGGGAGTTACACAGTGATTGTTTAAACCAATTTATTTTATTCAAATGGCAAATAATATTAGTATCCAAAAAATTAAAACCATCATAGCATATCAAAAATATGAAGCTAATGGCAGCAAAAGACAACTTGCCAAGAAGCTCAGGATTTCAAGAACCACGCTTAAG
Organism: Chitinophaga pinensis; assembly: GCA_945870105.1. Lineage (GTDB taxonomy): Bacteria > Bacteroidota > Bacteroidia > SXHM01 > SXHM01 > SXHM01. The sequence goes on along the minus strand of CAMBRL010000012.1, from coordinate 33,517 downwards.
AGATATATCGAAAAAATTAAAAAACTAGAAATATTACCACAAAGAATAGAGAGTGGACCAAAAGAAATTTTGCAGATGCTACAATGGCAGAAGAACAAAAGCTTCAAGCAGAAAGATTTGGAAAAAAAGCTACCTAAGATACACGAACGAATAGGAAGCGGGGATTCAAATTTGAAATCGGAATGGATTGATTATTTGAAGAAGTACCAAGAAGGGTATAAGTTATCTAATTTTACTCAACTATATGGCATTTGGTGTAAAGGATTAGGAATAAATAAAAGTAAAACTGGAAAATGGAGAGTTAAAATCATTTCCATTTATGACCTAAAAATTCTTGACAAGTGGCGTAAATCTTCTGACCGAAGGGAATGGGAAAAGGCCGCTATTCTATTTGGATCCCAGAAGGGATTATCTATAGGAGAAATTGCAAATAAAATTGATCGATCTATTGATACGGTAAAGGAATGTATTGAAATTTATAACAGAACAGGATTAGATGAATTATTAAGAAAGAATAGAAAAGTTAACGAGGGGATAAAAGAAAATGTAAAAAGAAAAAAAAGTAATTTAATTAAACTTATACACGAAACCCCAAGCCTTCATAATATAAACAGAGCCTCTTGGGATTTAAAAAGTCTTGTTAAAGCCTATAAGAAATTATATAATGAAACAATATCCAAGACAACAATTTCTGCTTATATAAAGGCTGAAGGTTTTACATTCAGGAAGGCGAAAGAAACGTTAACCAGCCCCGATCCTGATTTCCGCGCAAAATTGGATAAGATTAAAATAATATTGTCGAATTTAAAAGAAGATGAAAAATTCTTTTCTGTTGACGAATACGGACCATTCTCTGTAAAAATAAAAGGAGGAAGGTCAATCGTAAAAAAAGGAGAAAGAAAGACGTATCCTCAAAGACAGAAAAGCAAAGGATTTTTAATTTGCACAGCAGCTTTGGAATTATCTAAAAATCAAATTTCCCATTTTTACTCTCTTAAAAAAAACACAGAGGAAATGATTAAGTTATTAGAATTGCTTCTAAAAGAATACCCAAACGAAAGACGCATTTTCTTTTCTTGGGATGCGGCATCATGGCACGCTTCAAAGGAACTATATGCAAAAATAGAAGAAATAAATAGCGAAGAATACAGGAAGATACACAATAATCCTATTGTTGAACTTGCACCATTACCCGCATCTGCTCAATTCCTTAATGTAATTGAATCTGTATTTAGTGGAATGGCTAAAGGAATTATTCATAACAGTAATTACCAATCAGTTCAGGAATGTAAGCAGGCTATTGATTTATATTTTACTGAGAGGAATGATTATTTTAAGGAAAATCCTAAAAAGGCTGGGAATAAAATTTGGGGTAAAGAATTAGTAAAGCCCATATTTAGTGATAATCATAACTGTAAAGATCCTAAATGGAGGTAATAAAAATAGTATGATGCTGAAACAAGTTCAGCATGACGGAAAACTAATCCTCCATGCTAAAATCCTCCAGGAATTTGGTGGTGTAGTTTCCTGAAATATAGCGCTCATCCTTCATCAATTTTATATGAAAAGGAATTGTGGTATGAATGCCTTCAATCACAAACTCTCCCAGGGCGCGGCTCATTTTTGCAATGGCTTCGTCACGGGTTTGGGCTACGGTGATTACTTTGGCAATCATTGAATCGTAGTTGGAAGGAATGGTGTAACCTGCATAAACGTGGGTGTCTATGCGGACTCCGTGTCCCCCGGGGGCATGGAAGTTTATGATTTTACCCGGTGAAGGACGGAAATCTTTATAAGGGTCTTCGGCATTGATGCGGCACTCGATGGCGTGCAGTTGCGGAAAATAATTTTTTCCGCTGATGGGAACACCGGCAGCAACCAAAATCTGCTCGCGGATAAGGTCGTAGTTGATTACCTCTTCGGTAATGGGATGCTCCACCTGAATACGAGTGTTCATCTCCATGAAATAGAAATTGCGATGCTTGTCAACCAAAAATTCAACTGTTCCAACGCCTTCGTATTTCACTGCAAGCGCTGCTTTGATAGCGGCTTCGCCCATTTTATCGCGAAGCTCATCGGTCATAAATGGTGAAGGAGTTTCTTCGGTCAGTTTCTGGTGTCTGCGCTGAACGGAGCAATCGCGTTCTGAGAGGTGGCAGGCTTTTCCGTATTGGTCGCCCACAATCTGAATTTCAATGTGGCGGGGTTCTTCAATGTATTTTTCCAGATACATTCCGTCATTTCCGAATGCAGCACCGGCTTCCTGACGAGCGGAATTCCATTTTTCTTCCAGTTCTTCTTCGTTAAGAACGATACGCATTCCTTTGCCACCACCACCGGCAGTAGCTTTAAGAATAACAGGATATTTTATTTTTTTTGCAATTTTTTTGGCTTCGTCAATGCTTTCCAACAAACCATCAGAACCGGGAATGCAAGGCACTCCTGCTCTTTTCATGGTATCTTTTGCGTTTGACTTATCACCCATCTGATCAATTTGCTCGGGCGTAGCACCAATAAATTTGATGTTGTATTTCTGGCAGATAGCTGAAAACTTTGCGTTCTCGGAAAGAAAACCGTAACCAGGATGGATGGCATCGGCATTGGTAATTTCTGCTGCCGAAATAATATTCGGGATACTGAGGTATGAATCTTTGCTTGCGGGAGGACCTATGCAAACCGCCTCATCAGCAAAGCGCACGTGCAGGCTATCTTTATCTGCTGAAGAATAAACGGCAACAGTTTGAATACCCATTTCGCGGCAGGTGCGGATAACGCGCAGGGCTATTTCGCCACGGTTGGCAATCAGAATTTTTTTGAAAAGTTTTTGTTGTTTTCTCTTAGTCATGGAATTGCTCGCAAAGGCGCGAAGCGCGCGAAGTTTTTAAGCGAGAGATTTAATAAGGTTCTACCAAAAACAAAGGCTGGTCGTATTCCACAGGACTTGAGTCGTCAATCAGGACTTTTACAATTCGTCCGCTAACTTCAGCCTCAATTTCGTTGAAGAGTTTCATGGCTTCAATGATGCAGATAACTGAACCTTGTTTTATTTCATCACCAACATTAACATAAGATGGTTTATCAGGACCGGAAGAGCGATAGAATGTTCCAATCATTGGTGATTTTATAGTGATTGTTTTTCCATTGTCAACAGGCTTTTCGGCTGCTGCTTCTGCTTGCGGAGCAGCTACGGGTGCAGCTGCAACATGAGCTACCGGCTGAGCCACGCTTACAACATGCGGTGCAGCGCTAACAGCACCATGCTCACCATTGGTTGTTTTAATTACTATTTTGAAATCTTTTTGCTGTAATTCTACTTCACTCACGCCTGCTTTTGAGACAAATTTGATGAGCTCCTGTATTTCCTTTAAGTTCATGTTTTAGAAATCAGTTATGTTGGTTTGAAAGGTTAAAAGTATAAAAATATTTTTGCCGTCACTCCGAACTTGTTTCGGAGTCTTTTTTCAGATGTTGAAACAAGTTCAGCATGACGAAGTTAATATGCCCATTTTAAATAAATAGAACCCCAGGTAAAGCCTCCGCCAAAAGCGGCTATAATAATATTGTCGCCTTTTTTGAGTTTGCTTTCCCACTCCCATAAGCAGAGAGGAATAGTGCCGTTAGTGGTATTGCCATAACGGTCGATATTTATCATTACTTTTTGTTCGTCAAGTCCCATGCGTTTTGCTGTGGCATCAATGATGCGCTTATTTGCCTGATGGGGAACAAGCCATGCAATATCATCACCCGTAAGGTTATTTTTCTCCAGAATTTCTGCGCTGATATCGGCCATGCCTTTTACCGCAAATTTGAAAACGGCCTGACCTTCCTGGTAAATGTAATGTTCACGGGCATCCACTGTTTCGTGGGTTGCCGGACGCATAGAACCTCCGGCTTTCTGGTGAAGGTGCTGGGCACCGGCTCCATCTGAACGCAAAATGGAATCAATAATTCCATTTCCACTTTCATCGGGTTCGAGCAAAACTGCTCCTGCCCCATCGCCAAAAATAACACAGGTTTGGCGGTCGGTATAGTCAACAATGGATGACATTTTATCAGCACCCACCACAATGATTTTTTTGTGAGTACCCGATTCTATAAACTTGGATGCGGTAACTAATGAATAAATAAAGCCTGAGCAGGCTGCACTGATATCGTATCCGAAGGCATTTTTTGCTCCCACTTTATCAGCTATTATATTAGCTGTTGCAGGAAACTGCATGTCGGGTGTGGTGGTTGCACAAATAATGAGGTCAATCTCCAAGGGAGAAATGCCTTTCTTTTGAAGCAACCCATTAATGGCATTAACAGCCATCACCGATGTGCCCTGATCTTTACCTTTCAGAATACGTCTTTCACGAATTCCTGTGCGGGATTGAATCCATTCATCGTTGGTATCGACCATCGATTCCAACTCTTTGTTGGTCAGGATATACTCCGGAACCCAGCCCTGAACGCCTGTTATGGCAGCTCGAATCACGCTTACGCTTTTTCCATTACCACTTTACCTTTGTAGTAAAGTTTGCCTTCATGCCAGTGCGCACGGTGCATAAGGTGTGCTTCTCCGGTTGTAGGGCAAGTGGCGATGGTAGGAACTACAGCTTTATCGTGTGTTCTTCTTTTATCTCTGCGTGATTTGGAAATCTTGTGCTTAGGATGTGCCATTTGTTGTTAGTGTTGATGATTTAATTTAATGTAATGTTCTTCAATCCGTCCCAACGCGGGTCGGTGTTTTTGTTTTTATTGGTTTCGTCTTCCAGTTTCTCAAGACGTTTTAATGTTTCTTTATCGCATTTGCCTTCAGGATGAACTCTTTTCTGGGGTAATGCGAGAATAATGTATTCATAAATAAAGTGCGCTACATTTATTTCACTTTCGTTGTGTGGAATAAGTATTACATCTTCTGCTACTTCTGTGGTTTGCTCACCAAACTTTATAATAAGACGCTCTTTAGCACTTAATGGCAAAAGAAAATCTTCACCGCAACGGTCGCAGGGGACATTTACATCACCTGCAACTACAAAGTCTAAAACCAGCATATTGGTATGCTTATCCAATGCAAGGGCAACATTTAGTTTGCCGTCTTGTAGCTCTGAATACTCAATGCTCTCAAAGAACTTCTTGTCTATTTCAAACTCAAAATCGTGTCTTCCGGGCTTAAGTCCCGAAAACTGAATAGTATACTGATTTAGAGCCTTCATTTTTAAACAAGGGGTGCAAAGGTAGAAAAATATGTAAATGAAAAACAAGAAGATGCTATGACCTTCTGGCGGAGAGCTTTTCTATGCAAGAACTTGCCTGCAAATACCTTTCAATTTCTCCAAATCAATAAGCGGTACGTGCTCTTCCTTTGCCGTTTCGTCCCATTCCCGCATTTTAATGCTTAGTGCAAATAGAGGGTCATTTTCAAATGCCACTGCTTCCTCTTTAGTCATTTTTCCACCCTGAAATTCAAGTGTAGCTTTACTTGCTTCAGACAGTTTTTTGTAATAATCGGGGTATTTAAAACACAAATAGCGTTTGGCTTCTACATGATTTTCAATCAGTTTCGCAATTTTTTCAGAAAATCCACGTCTGCGAAGATAGTTTGCTCCTACCCTTTCGTGACGAAGCATTCCGTATCCACCCATATCATTTTTAGGGTCCTTTTTTGCACAAATATGTCCAATGTCGTGAAAAAAGGCCGCAAGAATTACCTCATCATCATAGCCTTCTTTTTCAGCTAATTGTGCTCCCTGAGAGGCATGTTCTATCTGAGAGATAGACTCACCTATGTAATCATCGTTGCCATGCAACTCATAGAGTTTGAAAACTTCTTCGATGGTTTGTTCGGCTGGCATTTTTAGTTTTTAACACAGAGGGACAGAGGTTATTGAGTTACACTGAGCATTCTCGGTGTTGAAATTATTAAGAAATTCCGTTACTCAAAAAATCAAACAAATCAAAGTTACGGGCGTTGCCGCTGTCTAATCTTTGTTGGTATTCGCTGTTCAGTTTGCGGTTGAATATCATTGGAACGATGGAAGTATGCAAGCTTCCGTGTGAACGCAAGCCTTCTTTTATTTTGTCCATATCATGCCACTCACGGGCACGGCCAATTGTAGTTCGGGCATCGGAAAGCAATACCAACTCGCCAATTTTATCGGGAGGAAGATTGAAACGTGCAGACGCTTCTGCATTAGTCAAAACCAATTCAACACCTTCAAGCGAGGAAATAATTTCTTTTGCTTTTTTGATGTCTTTTTGCTCCAGGTAAACCGTTCCGTAACCACCCAATGCACCATGGTGAACCACATACGGATCAGTAATCGGTAAAATCACACGTGAGGAAATATCACCCACTTCTTTTAAAATGGTTTCTATAAAAAGGACTTTCGGTGTTCCGTCAGGATTGGTTTTTCCTTGCATTCCGTGGTCGGCAGTAACGCCAATAATTGCTCCCAACTTATCTAATTCTCCCAACCAGTAATCAATTTTTGAAAGAAAATTATTTGCTTCTTCCGCGCCCGGAGGATATTTATGTTGCACATAATCTGTGGTGGTGAGATAAAGTAAATCATACTTATCTTTTTTCAGCAAGCGTACTCCTGCTTCAATTACATAAACTGAAATATCTGGGTCATAAATTCCGGGTTGCTCTTTTTCCATGAGCGAGGTGGTAACATTATCAATCCCGTTTTCGGCAAGATTGGCTTTGTCTGCATACTCTGCAGAGAAGCAAATTCCGTTCAAATCCTTGCTCAGCATTTTGCGCAATTTGTCTTTTGCAGTTACCACCGCCACTTTTTTATTCTGCTGGCTGAACGATGAGAGAATGGTGGGAACCAATAAATCAGATGGTTCGTTCATCATCACTTCTTTATCCGCTTTGCGGTCGTACCAGTAGTTACCGCAAATCCCGTTTTTGTCGGGAGTTGTTCCGGTAACAATAGCCATGTTGTTAGGATTGGTGAAAGCCGGTATCACAGAATGAACCAAACCCATGCTTCCTGTTTTAATAAACCTTTGGAGATTAGGCATTACCGAAGCTGCTGCTTCATAATAGTTCATGGAGGTTCCATCCATGCAAATGGCCACTACAGGTGCGTGTTGTTCTTTATAGCTTCTTCCGTTTACAGTTATCATGCTTAAAAATTAAGCCGCAAAAGTAACGTAAAGAATAAAGTAAGTGTTAAGAGAAGAATAAATTTTGCCGACAAAAAATCAATCCTTTTTTTCAGGAGTAGATTCTTTGGCTTCACCTTTCGAAGCTTTTTTGAATTCGTTGATTCCTTCGCCAATTCCTTTCATTAGTCCGGGAATTTTTTTAGCTCCGAAAAGCAATATAACTATAGCAAGAATGAGAATGATTTCCCAGGTTCCGAATTTACCAGCCATGATTTTAAAATTTAATTAGTTAGCAAAGGTATTACTTTTTAAGCAATATCCACTCTTCGGGATTTGTCTTTGCATTTCCTTTCCAAAGCTCAAAGTGCAGTTCTGTTTTGCCTTCTGATTCATCGGTGTGTACCTTCCCGATTTCCTGTTTCACTTTTACTTTGTCATCCTTTTTTACATAAACTTCTTCAAGATTGGCATATACACTTATGAATTCGCCATGTCTTACCATCACGGCCTTATAGGCTCCCGGTATAGATATTATTGCCGAAACTGTTCCGTCAAAAACTGCACGTGCTTTTGCGCCCCGGTCGGTTCCTATGTCAACTCCATTGTTGTTGATTTTAACGTTTGGCAAATCGGGGTGTGTACTTTCGCCAAAATGCCCTGTAATAATTCCTTTTTCACTTGGCCAAGGTAATTTTCCTCTGTTGAGTTCAAAATTATCAGAGATTAAAACCTCTTCAGGAGTCATTGAAAAGCCTTTGGGTGTTTCTTTCACTTCTTTACCTGCCAGTTTATCTGCTGCTGCTTTTTTACGTGCTTCTTCTTCGCGCTTTCTTATTTCTTCTGCAATAATGCGCTCAATTTCTTTTTGCAATTTTTGGGCTTCGGCTTGTTTTTGCTTAAGTTCCTTTTTCAATTGTGCCTCTCTGTCCTGAAGGTCATCAAGCAATTCATCTTTTTCTTTTTTCTCGGTAGTGAGTTTGAGTTTTTCCTGTTCTTCATTAGTAAGCAAGGCAGCTTTTTCGGATCTTGATTTTTTAAGCACATCAATTTTTTCGCCTAAAGCAAGTTGTGTGTCTTTAATAATTTTCGCTTGTTTCTTTCGGTAGTCAGCATATTGCTGAATATATTTCAACCGCAGGTAAGCCTGATTAAAATCTTTGGATGAAAAAATAAACATCAGTTTATTGTAAGAGTTCTGATTTTTCCAGGCGAAATAAACCATCTGGGCATATTCTGTTTTCAATTTTTTCAAATCATTTTCAAGCGAACCTACTACCGAATTGGTTTGGTTGATTTGCTTATCAATCAGTTTTACTTCTTTAACAATTGTTGATATTAACTCCTGACGCATCTCAATTTTTGTGTTGAGCAGGCGCAATTGATTTAACGATTTCTTTTTGCTGTTTTCTGTTTCACTAATCAGTTTATTAGTGTATTTAATATCATCCTGCAAACGTTTTTTCTTTTCCTCTAATTCCTTTGCTGTTTGCCCGAATGAAGCAAGCGCGACAAGAAATAAAAGCATGGAAAAAATGTATTTACTCCTTTTTCTCATCTGTTTTCAGGTTGTAATCACTCAACTTCATTTCGGTATACTTTGAAGGGATATTAGCAGGAAAAGTTTGAGGCTGATCAATCTCTACTTTAGAATACGTAAGTTTCGCTTCAATATTGTCTTTTGCAAGGAAATTGAATAAAACATCGGAAGGAAAAGACTGCTCGCCAACCGGAATAAAATTGCTGTAAACAGCATCCAGTTTTCGGTTTGAATTAAGGTCTTTCAGTTTCATTTCTTCAATTTTCCAGTTTTGACTACTCAGAAAAATATCCTGCAGAATAATGTTCAGGCTGTCTTGCCCCTTTAATTCTTTTTTCAATTTACGTCTGCCGATGGTGCTTAATACATAGCGATCTCTGTCATTTGCTGTTTCAAATTTATCAATCTCGTAAAAGGTAAAATTATTGCCGGTAAGCATGGCTTGCAACATTTCAAAGTCCAGATTAGAATTAATCAGTTGGTTTACATAGTTGAAATCGCCTTTGAAATATTTTTCATTAATGCGGTCAAGGAAAATAAGTGAGTCGCGGGTTATATAAGCCCTCACCACTTCAATGCCCAGAGCAGGAGAAAGTGAAATCCATATAACACTGTCTTTCTGCATACGAATGCGGATAGCAACAGTATTGGCGCCTTTTGGTGTTTTAATGGTGGTGCTGATTTTTGCAGCAAACCATTTATATTGAAACTGATTTTTTTCTAATTGCCCGAAAAGTTCGTCTTTGGTTCTTTCTTCAAGTGCTTTATGTTGAACAACAGGCTGAACTGTTTTGCACGAATAAAGAAACAGAATGCTGATAACCGGTAAAAAAAACAGGAAGCGCTTTTTTATATTACCGGAAGTGGAGAAAGAAAAAGGAACTAATAAATTAAACTGCGCCATTGATACCAAGGCGCGAAAATAGCAATTTAGCAAAGCCATAAAACAACAAGCGTCCCGCAGAATTGCGGAACGCTTGTTGTGCAAAATTATTTCAGTTTTGCAGCCTGATCTTTTGAAAGCACACGCCAGCACTCATAAGTTCCTGAAGGTGATTTGCAAACTGCAAATGATTTTCCGCTTTTCTCGCGTACTTCGTAGTTCTCTGTTTCAAATTTGCTTTTGCTTTTAACATCGTAAAAGCTTAGTTTTGGTTTTGCCATGATTTCTTTGTGTTTTTCGTTAAACGTTATGCGTTAATTATGTTGTTTGTTGAATGCAATAATAGACAAATTTAGAAATTCACACGTTTTGCGCAAAAATATTTCATAAAAAGAAACTATATTATATTTACCCCGCAAACCATATTATTAATTAAAACCACATTATTTATGGAAACAGAAGCAAACAATGAGTCGCGACTTGAGAAATCATTAAGCGAAGGCTATGAATTTAAAATGGGCAAATACATTAGCGCAGGCTTTGATATTTTCAAAAAAGAACCCTGGCTGCTGATGGGTTTTTTAGTTGTTAATATTGTTATTTCAATGGTTGCCTCCAGTATTACAAGCGTACTTTCAGCTGTTGTATCGGTTCCGCTAAGCGTTGGATTTTTTATTTTCGCAAATAAAGTTAGCACCGGAAGAAACGCGCAATTTGGCGACTTTTTTGGCGGCTTTAAATCATTTATTCCGCTGATGCTAAACTATTTGGTTATCGTATTATTGGCTTTACTCGTTTTTTCTCCGGGTATTATTTACTTCTTTATCAGTGTCGATTTCTTTTCTGAACTAACAAGCGGGGGTAATCAAATTGAAATAATGACCAAACTAATGGGCCTTCTTATTACCTTACCTGCTGTTATTATTTTATTTTTTGTTTCGCTGCTGGTATGGCTTTATTTTGGAGTTTCATTTATTCTTTCACAGCAACTGATTGTTTTTAACGGACTTGATTTCTGGAGCTCCATTAAAACAAGTATGAAACTGGTAAGCAAAAAATGGTTTTCATTTTTCGGCTTTCTTATAGTGATTGGATTAATAAACATTCTTGGAATGCTTTGTCTTTTCTTCGGATTACTGGTTACGGTTCCGGCAACTATATGTGCCATTTATGCCGCCTATGAAGATATAGCAGGAACCTCTGTAAGTGCTATCGACAGCGAACTTTCCTCAACTATTCTTGATGCCTGATACATTAATAATTAAGAAAAATTGAGTTTATGAATTCGTCACTTACGATAAACTCAATTGTGTCATTTGCAGTTGCATTTCTGCTGCTGCATTTTATTAATGAATACAGTACTGCCTTTGCTGCAAGTTATTTTGGATTGAAACCGATAATGTATGTCCACTCCATAAAATACAGCGCCTATGATATGTGGACTCCTTACAACGTAAAGCGCGTATTTCTTATAAGCGGCATTATGAATTTAGTGCTGGGCATTATTTTTTTTCGATTGTTTTTAAGTGTAAAAGAAAAGAATAAATGGTACCGTATTTTCTTTTTGTGGTGCAGTGTTGTGGGTTTAATTATGTTTCTGGGGAAATTGCTTGCAGTGCCTTTTTATGAATTTAAGCCTGATCCTCCGGGGCATATTGCTTTTGGTGTTGTGGCAGCTTACAAATATTTAGGACTTTCCGTAAAATGGATGATAGCCGGATTTTCAATACTACTGATGATTGCCGGTGGCTTGTTTTTTACCTATCAGTTTTTGCGCAATGCAGAATCAAAAGATCAACTGAAGAAAGGTGAGTTCAGAAGAAATTTTATTTTAAAAGTTATACTCATTCCATACCTGTTAGGAATGGTTGCGGTTGCAGCTACAAATTTTCCAAATAATATTAAAACATTGATAATTTACTTCTTTGTCGGGCTACTTATTATTATCTCATCCCTGATATTTTCAAGCCGTACTATTAAGGTTTTATTGCATAAAGATGAGCCTCAGAAGTTGTCGTACATTGGAATAGGAATGCTTGGTGTGCTTATAGTGTTTTATCTTACCTTTTACTCAAAAGGAATAGGCTGCAAAGGCTATTTTGATTTTCTGATGTGCTGTAATTGTAAGGGTTAACATTCAGAAATTGAGGTGAAATGAAAAAACATCTTCTCTTCTGCATCTGGTTACTTTTTTTCTCATCATACCATTCATTTGCAGGCAACACACTTATTGATTCGCTTCAATCGGTTCTGAAAGATGCAAAGAAAGATACCGTAAAAGCATTTTTATTAACTGAATTAAGCTGGGAGCAACTTGTAACCGGTGATTTCAGAAGCGCACTTCAAAATGCTGACAGTGCTCTTGCTCTTTCAAAAAAATTAAATTACCGTTGGGGAATTGCAACTGCATATAACAGAAAAGCCGGAGCGCTTGAAGAGTTTGGAAATTATGCTGAAGCATTGAAAAATTATGAAGCTTCACTGAAAATAAATATCGAAACGGGTAATAAAAAAGGTATAGCCTCGTGTTACAATAACATGGCATTGGTTTATAAAGGACAAGGCAATTATATTAAAGCACTTGAATCTTATTTAAGCGCGCTGCGCATACGCGAGGAGATGAAGGATAAAAAAGGAATCGGCACCTCGTATAACAATATTGCTGTTCTCTACAGCGAGCAAGGCAAACCTGAAGAAGCATTAAAAAATTATCTTCTCTCACTTGCAATACGTGAAGAAATTGCTGATAAAAGAGGTTTAGCAACCACACATGGAAATTTAGGAATTGTGTATAAAGAGTTAGGCAACTATGACGAAGCTCTGAAACATCAGTTTCAATCACTGAGCCTTAGTAAGGAAATGGGAAACAAACAAGGCCTGGGACTTTCATACAGCAGCATTGGAGTTATTTATGCATTGCAAAAAAAATATGCCGGTGCTTTAAAATATCAATTGATGAGTATAGCCATTTATAAAGAGATTGGTGACAAAAAAAATATGATTTCTGACTATGCAGATATCTGCAGAATTTATCTTCAACAGAAACAATTTAACCCGGCACAAGCTTATGCTGACAGTGCATTGCAGCTTGCAAAAGAAATCGGCAATATGCTTTTTATTAAAGAAAGTTACAAAACACTATCTGAGGTTGACAGTGCTAAAGGCAACTATGCCTTAGCTTTTGAACATCATAAACTATTTACGCTTTACAAAGACAGCATTCTGAATCAGGAAAACAACAAGCAAATGCTGCAGATGAAAACCATTTATGAAACCGAAAAAAAAGATAACGAAATAACCCTGCTGAACAAAGACAAGCAGTTGCAGCAAAAAGAAATTAGCCGCCAGAAATTAGTGCGCAACGGATTTATTGCAGGCTTTGTTTTTGTGCTGCTTTTTGCCGGAATATTTTTTGTGCAACGCAATAAGATTTCAAAAGAAAAAAAGCGCAGTGATGAATTATTGCTGAATATTTTACCCGAAGAAGTAGCCGAAGAGTTGAAAGAAAAAGGCTATGCCGATGCTAAACAGTTTGACGAGGTTACAGTGTTATTTACTGATTTCAAAGGTTTCACTTCCATTGCCGAAAAAATGAGCGCACAGGAGTTGGTAAAAGAAATAAACGACTATTTTTCTGCGTTTGATAAAATTTGCGAGAAACATAACATTGAAAAAATTAAAACAATAGGCGATGCCTATATGGCTGCCGGAGGTTTGCCTGTTGCTAATCTCACACATGCACACGATGTTGTAAAAGCAGGATTGGAAATGCGCGACTATCTTTTACAACGAGCTGCGAGAGAAACAAACGCAGCAGCAGTTTTTCAGATACGCATTGGTATTCACACCGGACCTGTTGTTGCCGGTATTGTGGGAATAAAAAAGTTCCAGTACGACATTTGGGGTGATACCGTAAACACTGCTTCGCGCATGGAAAGCAGCGGTGAGGCCGGAGAAGTGAATATTTCGGAAACTACTTACCACTTAATAAAAAACGATTTCACGTGTGTTTACCGCGGTGAGATTGAGGCAAAAGGAAAAGGAAAAGTGAAGATGTATTTTGCAATATAAATTAAGCACAATACCAAAAAAATTATTAGTATTGTTGAAAATACTAATGACATGAAAAAAATCTTCCTTCTTATTTCTGCATTTATTTTTTCAACTGCATTTTCACATGCGCAATATCATTTTGCGGTTAAAGGTGGCGGAAACGGAGCAGACAAAGGGTTTTCCGTAGTTTATGATGATTCTGGAAACAGCTATTACACTGGTTCGTTTTCCGGCAACGGAACTTTTGGCATTGTAAACTTAGTATCGCAGAATGCGGGAGGAACCGATGCGTATGTTGTAAAATATACTGCTGATGGTGCTGCCGAGTGGGGACAGCATGCAGGCGGAACAGGCATAACCGAAAGTCATACTGTTGCAGCAAATTCAGCGGGCGAAGTATGGATTGCCGGATCTTTTACCGATAGCGTACTTTTCGGAAATACACTTTTGGTAAGTGCGGGAATGCGCGATATTTTTATTGCAAAATTAAATGCTTCAGGTCAGTTTGCTTGGGCAAAACGTGCAGGCGGAATTGAAGATGATGAAGCAAATGCAGTTGCAGTTAATTCTTACGGTGCGGCATTTATTGCAGGCTATTTTAGTAACGATGCAGATTTTGACGGAACTACTATTTCAAGTTCGGGGAACGAAGACATTTTTATTGCACGCTACGATAATAATGGAAATAATCTATGGGCAAAAAAAGCCGGAGGATTTTCTGCTGACCGAGCCAATGCACTTGTACTTGATAACGGAGGAAGTCTTTTTGTAACCGGTTCAATTAAAGGAACAGTTCATTTTTCTAATTTTCAGGTGAGCACTAATTACAGCAAGAATGTATTTCTTGCAAAATATACTCCTAGCGGATCTGTTCAATGGGTAGAAACAGGAGGAAGTATAGAGGATGATGAAGCCTTTGCATTAGCGCTTAATAATTCATTCAACATCTCTGTTACAGGTTATATCTCATCAGGCAACGCTGTTTTCGGCACACACAACATTAACGGAAACGGAGGCAAGGATGTATTTGTTGTTACCTACAGTGCTTCAGGAACCGTTGTTGATTTAATACGTGATGGCGGTGTAAATGATGAAACAGGTTTTGGTATAGCCATTGATAATTTAAACAATACGTATATCAGTGGGTCGTTTGTAAATGCAACTACTCTTGGCGGAAATCAATTGACTTCAGGAGGTTTGCAAGATGCTTTTGTAATAAAATACAACTCCGGCAATGAGCCTGTGCGCGTCAAACATTATTATTCAGAAGGTGATGATGCAGGTCTGGGCGTTTCAGTTGACAATAGCGGAAACTGTGTAAGCACCGGTTATTTCAGCAGCAATGCTTCATTTGAAAATACAAGTCTTTCAGCAACGCAGGGTTCTGATGCTTTTCTTGCTACGTTTTCAGATTCGATTGAAGATAACGGAGGGTTATTAGTTACGCATTACCACGCAGCAAATTCAGGATTGCCAAGTAATAACATTGTAAAAATTTTAACCGACAGAAATAACCGTCTCTGGGTTGCGACAGCCGAAAGCGGCATTGCACGTTTTGACGGAAACACCTGGACAAGTTATAATGCTTCCAATTCACCACTCTCTAACAACGTAAACAGTTTGTTTGAAGATTCAATTTCTAATATATGGGTGAGTACTGCCGACAGCGGTCTTTATAAATTTGACGGAACTAACTGGACTCATTTCAACACTTCCAATTCTAATATAACAACCAACAATATTACAGCAGTAACTTCTTTTGGTGGCGGTCCTTTGTGGGTAGGAACAGCTAACAATGGTTGCCTGCGATTAATCGGAAGTAACTTTACTCCCTTCACAACCGGTAATTCAGCAATACCCTCTAATTCTATCTCTACTATGAATTGCGACAGCACCAGACATTACTGGATAGGAACAAAAGAAAACGGACTGGCAAAGTTTTTTGCAGGAACATTTACACTGTTCAATTCTTCCAATTCTGCAATTCCCGACAATCATATTAACGGTGCATATTATGATAATGATTCAGGAAAAGTTTGGGTTGCCACCGATGCAGGCATCTCTTATTTTGACGGAACACAATGGAATCTTTTTAATACCGGTATTGATTCTGATGCAGCTTTCAATGAACTGTTAATTACGCGCAACCAAAACCATTATGTTGGAGGCAGCAAAAGAAACGGATCTACAATAGACGGTGAAGTATTGCAGCTGGTTGGAAATACCAGCAACCATTTTTTTGATAATAATATTAATGGACTTGCACAGGACTCTTCGGGCAGCATTATTTGGGCAGCATCGCAATACAGCGGCTTGTATATGATGCAGGTTGATACCTCCACAACCGGTATTGAAAGCGGTTCTGACTTGTCAACTAAAATCAGTGCAAGTTGTTTTCCTAATCCTGCCGGTAATGAAGTAACATTAAAAATTCAAACCGCTTTTTCTTCACCCGTTAACCTTACAATGATTGATGTTTACGGAAAAATTGTTGCGCAACAAAGCATTGCTGCCATTAAATCAGGAACAGTGTTACACACGATTTCATTAGAACACACTGCCAGCGGAATTTATTTTATCGCTATTGAACAGCAGAATGAATTTATAAGTTTGAAACTGGTAAAGCACTAAAATCTGATGTGCAAAAAAATGATTGAACAACGAAAGAATTTATTTTTCGTTTTCTGGTTTTGTTCACTTATTTGTATCACTCCTGCTTTTGCATCTAAAACCGATTCGCTCATAAATCTTGCCAAAATTGCGAAAACCGATACAGCACGCATTCATTTATTAAACTCCGTAGCATGGGAGTTTAAATCTTCTGACCCTCAGGAAGCCCAACGTTTTGCAGATTCGGCTCTTGCCATTTCTATACGGATAGGATACAGAGAAGGAGAAAGTGAAGCACTTAAAAATTCAGGTGTTATTGAGTATTTACAAGGCAATTACGATAAAGCTATTCCCGCTTTCAATGCCGCTCTTTTAATTATTGAAGAGTTAGGTGATAAAAAAAATGCCGGAAAGATCTGCGGTAATTTAGGGTTGGCCCATGCTAAAAAAGGAAACTACCCTTTGGCATTGGAATACCATCTTAAATCATTAAAAAACTCAGAAGAGGTTGGAAACAAACAAGGCATTTCGGCAAGTTTGAATAACATCGGTATTATTTTATTGAAGCAGGGTAATGTTGATAAAGCACTGGAGTATTACAAGCGTTCATTAAAGATAAGTCTTGAATTAGATAACAAGCCGGTGATAGCTGATAACCTGATTAACATCGGAAATATTTACATGAAAAAAGAGCAGCATCAGGAAGCGCTGAACTATTTTTTTCAATCATTGGACCTAAAGAAAGAATTGAAAAATCAGAAAGGCATTTACATCTGCTATAATAATATAGGCAGCGCCTATATGGAACTGAACAAGTATAAAGAAGCGCTTGAATACCTGAACATGGCTCTTGACGGGAAAAAAGAAATCAAGGACGACCAGGATATTCCCAGTATTCTACTCAACATCGGATACATTTATGAGAAGCAGCATGAGTATAACAAGGCATTGGATTATATGAAGCAAAGTCTTGCTGTGGCTAATGAAATTGAGAGTATAGATTATATTAAACAAGCCTACCTGGGCTTATCGATTGTTTATGACGGAATGAATAATCCAAAAGAAGGGTATGCTGCTTTTAAACACTATGTAGCCATTAAAGATTCGCTGGTGAATGGCGAAAACACTGATAAAATTTCGGAGCTGCAAACCTTGTACGAAACTGAAAAAAAAGATAAAGAAATTCTGCTGCTGAACAAAGAAAAAGAATTGCAGCAGGCTAATATCAATCGTCAGCGCATTGTTATTTTTTCAACTGTTGTTGGTTTAATATTGGTGTTTGCACTGGCATTTTCTATTTTCAAAGGCAAGAAACGTTCAGACGAATTGCTGCTGAATATTCTTCCCGCAGAAGTTGCCGAGGAACTTAAAAATAAAGGATATGCTGATGCACGACTTATTGATGAAGTAACTGTTTTGTTTACCGATTTTAAAGGCTTTACCGCTATGAGCGAAAAATTAAGTCCAAAAGAACTGGTAAAAGATTTGCACGAATACTTTTCGGCATTTGACCAC
Organism: Chitinophaga pinensis; assembly: GCA_945870105.1. Classification (GTDB taxonomy): domain Bacteria; phylum Bacteroidota; class Bacteroidia; order SXHM01; family SXHM01; genus SXHM01. The sequence goes on along the minus strand of CAMBRL010000012.1, from coordinate 15,815 downwards.
ATCATGGAAAAGCACGGGTTGGAAAAAATTAAAACTATTGGCGATGCCTATATGGCAGCAGGTGGATTACCCAGCGAAAATAAAACACACGCAAACGATGCTGTGAAAGCAGCCCTTGAAATGCGCGACTTTGTTGAAGAGGGTAAAGCAAAGAAAATTGCAGCGGGCTTACCTTATTTTGAAATACGAATTGGCATACACACCGGACCTGTTGTTGCCGGCATTGTGGGAATAAAAAAGTTTCAGTACGACATTTGGGGTGATACGGTAAATACTGCTTCGCGCATGGAAAGCAGCGGTGAAGCTGGTAAAGTAAACATCAGCGAAACAACTTACCAATTGGTAAAAGACAAATTCACTTGTGTTTACCGCGGTGAGATTGAAGCAAAGGGAAAGGGGAAGGTGAAGATGTATTTTGTTTCTTAGTTTTTTAAACCTTTATTCTAAACCTTGAAGATTTACTTCTCATTTAACACTTCTTAACATCTACAATTTTCATAAGATGTTGAACGTTATGCCCTTTTTCTACCTTTGCCCCGCAAATTAAAAAACCCAAAAACAAAATGAAAAGAATTTTAGCATTTGTTGCAGCCGTTACCTTTCTGGTTTCGTGCAACAATAACACTACTACCAAGTTCGGAACCAAGCTGGTAGAAGAAGTAAAAAAGAAAGGCGATGATATCGTTATTCCTTATCAGAAATATGTGTTGCCTAATGGCTTAACACTGTTGGTTCACGAAGATCACAGCGATCCTATTGTACACGTAGATGTTACGTATCACGTAGGTTCATCACGCGAAGAATTAGGACGTTCAGGTTTTGCTCACTTTTTTGAGCACATGATGTTTCAGGGTTCTGATCACGTTGCAGATGAACAACACTTTAAAGTTGTGTCTGAAGCAGGTGGTGAACTGAACGGAACTACCAACAGCGACCGCACTAACTATTTTGAAACATTGCCTTCTAATCAATTAGAAACGGCTTTGTGGTTAGAAGCTGACCGTATGGGCTTTCTGTTAGATGCTGTTACTCAGAAGAAATTTGAAAACCAACGCGCAACTGTTAAAAACGAGCGCGGACAGAGTTATGATAACCGTCCTTATGGTTTGATTGGTGAAAAAGTTGCTCAGGCAATGTATCCTCAGGGACATCCTTATTCATGGCCTGTTATCGGTTACTTAGCCGAATTGGACAGAGCAAATGTTGATGATCTGAAACACTTTTTCCTGCGTTGGTACGGACCAAACAATGCTACCTTAACCGTTGCCGGTGATGTTGACCCTAAACAGGTAGTTGAATTGGTTGAAAAATATTACGGACCAATTCCTGCGGGACCGGAAGTAAAACCAATGCAGATTGAAAAAATCACCCTTCCCGAAGACCGTTATATTTCTTACGAAGATAATATCCGTTTCCCATTGATTCAGTTTGCTTATCCAACAGTTGGCAACCGTAACCCTGACGAAGCTCCTTTGGATATTCTTGCCGACATTATGGGCGGAGGAAAAAACTCAATCTTTTACGAGAACTTTGAAAAACCACAATTAGCTGTACAAGCTAACGTTGCTCACCCTTGCATGGAACTTGCAGGAGAGTTTCAATTAACTGTTCTTCCTTTTCCCGGAAAAACATTGGCTGAAATGGAAGCTGTTATCCGTAAATCAATTGATGAATTTGAAACACGCGAAATTAATGACGATGATTTGAACCGCACCAAAGCAATGATTGAAAATCAGCTGATACAGCAGTTGGCAAGCGTTGACGGAAAAGCAAGTCTTTTGGCAAGCTACCAAACCTTCACAGGAAACCCTAACTATATACAAGCTGAATTGAAGCGTTATGCTGATGTTACCAAAGAAGATGTAAAACGTGTTTTCAATACTTATATTAAAGGTCAGAAAGCAGTTATCCTTAGTGTTTATCCTAAAGGTCAGCCAACACTTGCTGCAAAGGCAGACAACTACACACCAAAATTTGTTGACTCCACTTTTGTTCCTAATGACGAACAATACAAAGGTTTGGTTTACAACAAAGCAAAAGACCCTGATGGATTCGATCGCAGCAAACAACCTGCAGCAGGACCAAATCCTACTATTAAAGTTCCTGATTATTGGACCGAAAATTTTGATAACGGATTAGCTGCTATCGGTGCAAAGAATGATGAAGTACCAACGGTAGCCTTGCGTATTTCAATCCGTGCAGGACACCGTTTTGAAGATGCTGCAAAATCAGGTATTGCAAATCTTACTGCTGACCTGCTCGGTGAATCAACTGAGAATTTCACAGGTGAAGAAATTGCCAATAAATTAGAAGTGTTGGGAAGCAACATTGATATTTATGCAGGTAATGAAGAGATTGTAGTAAGCGTTTCTTCTCTGAAAAAGAATTTGGATAAAACGCTGGAGCTGGTGGAAGAAAAACTATTGAAACCTAAATTTTCAATGGAAGACTTCAACCGTTTGAAACAACAACAGATGGAAGGTATTGCCAACCAGGCAACACAACCAACTGTTATTGCCGACAACAATTTCAAAGAAGCTGTTTACGGAAAAGGCCATATCATGAGCATACCAAATGCAGGTACATTGGAAACTGTTGGTTCAATTACATTGGATGATGTCAAAGCATATTACGCAACTAAATTCTCTCCTTCTATTTCTAAACTGGTAGTAGTAGGTGATGTAGATAAAGATGAAGTGCTTGGTAAATTAGGCTTCCTTAAATCATGGACTAAAAAAGATGTTCAGTTTGCTGAAGAAAAACCAACACCTGCAATTGAGAAAACAAAAATCATATTGGTAAACAAACCACAGGCTCCGCAAAGTGAAATCCGTATCGGATACATTGCAATGCCTTTTGATGCCACAGGTGATTTTTATAAATCAAAGCTTATGAATTTCCCGTTAGGAGCAGCTTTCAACAGCCGTATCAACCTTAACCTTCGTGAAGATAAAGGTTGGACTTACGGTGCACGCAGCGGTTTTCAGGGAAGTAAGTTTGCAGGTGCATTTATAGCAGCTGCGGGAGTAAAAGCAACTACTACCGACAGCTCTGTAGTTGAGTTTATGAAAGAAATAAACAACTATGCTGCAAACGGAATTACAGAACAGGAATTGGCTTTCACCAAAAGTTCAATCGGTCAAAGTGATGCACGCAAGTATGAAACATCACAAGATAAAGCTCAGTTTCTGCAACAGATTTTGGATTACAGCCTTGACAAAAATTTTGTGGATGAGCAAAACAAAATTCTTGCAAACATGACTAAAGCCGAGATTGATGCATTGGCAAAATCTAAATTGCCTGCTGATAAAATGGTGATGGTAATTGTTGGTGATAAAGATTTGATTTATCCCGGATTATCTAAATTGGGTTACGAGATTGAAGTGCGTAACATGGCGTTGGATATGGTGAAGAAATAATTTACCACCCCCTAACTCCCTCCCTTTTTAAGGAGGGGGAACAAAAAAGTCCCGCAATACTGCGGGACTTTTTTGTTGAAAAGTTTTCAATTACTCAACCTTTGCTTTGTATAGTTTTGTTACCCTCAAAAAACGTTAAACCTTTTTATAAAAATCATGAAGAAAATTATCGTATCACTTTTTTGTTCCGTTGTTGCTGTTTCTGCTTTTGCATTAAACCCTGTGCGCGAATACTCCGTTACTCCTGACGAGTATGGCATTGAGTATGAAGAAAAGAAAATAACCACTGAAGATGGTGTAAGCCTGAATGCATGGTGGTTTAAACCACAAAACAAATCAGGAGCAAAAGCCATTATTATTGCTGATGACGGTGACGGAAACATGGCTGATAATATTGAGTTGATTACCAAATTTACTTCATTAGGTTATCACGTTCTTGCTTTTGATTACCGTGGTTACGGCAAAAGCGATGATTTTAAAATCAATCCTAAAATGATTTGCTATCCGCAGTTTGAAAAAGATGTGAAAGCAGTAATGGATCACGTGAAAAAAAATCACGCCAGCATGTCGAGCAATCTTTACGGAAAAGGAATTGGCGCATCGCTTTTATTAGCTGCTGCTGCAAACAGAACGGATGTTCGTAAAGTAATTGCTGATACTCCTTTTTTGAAACTAGAAACGTATAAAGCTGCCGTAAAAGCCAAAAGAAGTGAAGATTTAATTGTACCTATCGGTTACAACAAATTTTTCATGGAGCCTTTCTTCGCATTGACTGAAAAAGGTTCACACCTTTATGGTATTCTTCTCATTTCAGGAGAAAAAGATGATGTGATTACTCCTGACGATATGAAAGAATTAGCAAAACTTCAGAAAAGCATCACGCAGTATAAAATGATTAAAGGTGTTGGCGCTGCTGATACTTATAATACAGATAAAGATGCCTACTTCGGATTATTACAGACGTTTTTAGAAGCGAAGTAATTTACATTACTCAGTAACAGGCAGCGAGGCATTGCGGAATACAAGCAATGCCTCGCTGCTGTTTTTTTCGGCATTATCGAAAAGCATAACAAGGCGCTTGCGCTTACGGTTTTTACTATCGTAAAACCAGATTACAAAGTGCGGAGTAATCATGTAGGGTATTCCTTTTACAAAATTAATTGAACTGATTTTATCACGCATAATAAGCGGTGTAGTTGAATTTCTGAAGGACGTAACAATTGAAAACAGGGAAACAAGTGCAACAAGTGCGGGAGTTAGCATTTGCCAGAAATCACCTTCCATAGCTTCGGTAAAAAAATAAACTCCCATAGCAAAGAACAGGGTAAACTGTAAAATCAGAGTGCCTATAATCTTGTTTCCTTCTTTATAAGCAGAAACATCTTCCAGCGTTTTAGAATTTGCAAAAATGATGCGGTCCGTAAGTATGTGGCAATAACCGTATTTAGTCTGAAAATAATTTTTGCTTTCCTGTATGTGTGAAAAATCTGCTTCGTCAAGAATAGGAGATGATTCGGGTTCTTCAGGCTTTGCAGCTATCAATAATAAAAAGCCTCTGCGACCAAGGTAATAAACCATGGCAGCCATAAAGATGTAAGTAAGAATTCCGAACAGCGCGTCTTTAAGGATATCACCATCGCAACCTTCAGTAATGCATGAATAGAATAAAGTGAAATAGGAAGTTGCCTGTAAAATGGTAACAACGATAGAGAAAACCAAAATGATTGCTACCGCAATCAATAGTATTCCAAAAAGCCTGCGAAACCAGATCATGCCATGAGATTAATTCTCCATCTGCATATAGGTTTTCGGAACAACAAACAGGTTGTTGTCTAATTTTTTCTCTGTTATCTGAAGTACTTCCAGTCTTCCTTTTTCGTTACGCTGAACATCGCGTTCAACAGCATCAATCGGGAAATAACCTTCGCGAGCAGGGATTGATAGATAATACATTGCAAAGCGGTCTTTACGACCCAACACACCCAGCAATGGGAGAAAGAAATCATAATTGCCTTTGGTAACCCAGTAACTGATTTCAGTATTCTCGCTCTCATTTTTTACACGCCATTGCTCGCAATCATATCCGCCAATAAAACGATGATTACCTGAACGAACTATTTTAGGTGAGCCAGCAATACGTTCTGTAGTTTTTGCTTCGCGTTTCATATACAATTTGCGTTCGTGGCTAAGAGCAAGTATTTCTTTTGATCTGAGGTCAACCAACAGTGTTGCTATTATGCTTTTCCCGTCTTCACTTTTTTCGTCAATACACACTTTGTTGCCTTTTACAGAATAGCTGTAATAAACCTTTTCATCACCGCTGGTTTTGCGAAAATCAATTACTCCTTCAAACGATTGTGCGAACGAAGAGATTATAAATCCGGCTGCAATAAAAGTTAGAAAAAGTTGTTTCATGGGGTGCTTTTATAAAATTATACGCGCATTTAAACCACATTAAAGGTAAAATAGTTACACGTTTTTTGATTTTCAACGGATAAACAGAACAAATGGCAGAACTTTTCAACCCTTTGCTGCCAAAATTGCTCAGGTTGCAGACACTTATTGTTTAGATCCGGCAAACTGTTCGGCATTGTTATTATAGTCATAGGCAATTGTAATGGGGCTATGACTAAGGTCGAACGTTAATTGGTTTGTAGTGCAGTTTGTGCAGGTAACGGATGTTGACGAAGGTTTCATAATATCCTGTTCCCAGGTTGCTGCCTCGCTGCCTTGCGGTGAAATTCGCACTCTTGTGCTGCTTACTCTGGAAACGGTAACGGAGTAATTTGCATTTTGATACGATGGTGAAAGTACATTCATAGCTCCAACATACGTTCCGGTAATACCATCGGTAAGATCGGGAACATCATCATTGTTATTACAGGATGTGTTTACAATACTGATAACAAAGGCAAGCAGTATGATGCTGAAGAAGTTTTTCATGAGAGAAGAATTTAAAATGTATTTCAAAGATAGGATTAAAACCCATTTATTAACTTTTGTCTTTTACAGTATAATCTGCGCCACAATCAGGTAAATAAAAATACTGAGAATATCCTGGATAATGGTAGCAAGCGGACCTGAGCCAAAGGCGGGATCTTTGCCAAGCCGCATTAAAAGCCAGGGAAGAAATAATCCTATGCTGGAAGCCACCATTCCGGCAAGGGTTATGGTAATGCCTACTACCAATGCTATTCTTATGTCAAATCCTCCGATGAGCGCCATGGGCAAACTGAGCACACCAAGTATAAGGCCTATCATAAGACCGGTAAATAATTCCTGTTTCAGAATTTTTGCGAAGCTTGTCCAACTAAGTGTTAGGCCTCTGATTACAATGGTTTCGGTTTGTGTGCCTATTGCATCGGCAAGGTAAACTATGCCGGGAATAAAAAACGCGAGTGCAATGTTACTGTTTAGTATTTCTTCATAGCTTGCCATAATATAAGTAGCAAGAAAAGAACCTATTAGCCCTACCAGCAGCCAGGGAAGGCGGTGTTGTATTTTTCTTAGTGGTGGCTCTTTTACAGCTTTGCTTGCACGCGAAGTTTCTTTATGAATACCTGCAATTTTATGAAGGTCTTCAACGTGTTCGTTTCTCAGTGTTTCAATAATGGTAAGGGTGGGTAGTATGCCCATGAACACACCCTGCTTGCTAGTAACAGGAACTGTTTGCAGCTTTTTATAAATAGCATGGGTGACTGCATAGTCCAGTGATTTATCAATATCCACCGGATTGCAATCGGTGATGAGTTTATCAACCGTATCGGAGTCTTTGCTTTTAAGAAGCGTATCTAAATTGACAAAACCGAGCAAAATATTTTGCTCATCAACTACAAAAATCTGTTGCGTATCGTCAAAATCATTTGCTTTTATTTCGTTCAATACCTTATCAACTCTGTCACCGGTATTGGCGAGCGGAACTTTTAAGGTGATGTACTCATTCAGTGTTTTTTTCATGAGCGGTAAAGAAAGTGTTTACCAATGCTGCAACTCTTTATTGCTTATTGATACTGCTAAGGTAACTAATATGAGGAACAATTACCTCAGCACTTTATCGGCCTGCTGCATGTGTCTTTCAATATGAAAAACAAGAAAACGAAAGGTATCACCCAGCCTTAGCTTTATCAAGCTGCTGATTGAAATTGCAGTTTTTGTTTTGGTAAGGTCAATTTTTTTTGATTGCAGTATTAGCGATTTCAGTAATTCCTGCTGCTTTAGAAATCTGTCTATTGTAGTAACAGTTAAATGAGAATTAGCCGGATTTTTATCCTTGGGCGATTGCATCTTTTTGACTTCACCGTTCTTTACCTTCATGAGGTTGGCAAAGTAATTTCCAAGCAATCCACTTTTAACGGTTGAAGCGATTGAAACTTTTTCTGCTTTAAGAATCTGTTTCTGAATTTCGGGTAAATAGAAATCGCCATAGAGGTTAAGGTGTTCTATACATTCCAGTATACTCCATGATTCGGGGCTCTTTTTATAGTTGAGCTGAGTTAAAGAAAGTTCTTTGAATTTTTTTACTGCACTGTTAGTGTCTTCAATAATTACGAGCAGCTCGTCAATTAAAAGGTTGTTGGTTGTTTGCATGGGTTTAAATTTTTATGCAAAGATTGGAGAACCTTTTTTTGTGGTTATTGATTGAAATCAAGAATTCCGGATGCGGCTTAATGTCTCAGGTGTCATGCGCAGATAAGAGGCAATATATTTAAGCGGAATGTGCTGAAACAGATTTGGGCTGCGTTGCAACACACGGTTTAACCTTTCAACAGGTGAGGTTATCATTAAATCTACTTCACGGTCGATCTGCTGGGTAACGAGGGCTTCAAGCAGCTGTATATATTGTTGCTGGCTCTGGTTGTCTTCATTCACCAACTCCTGAAGCTTTTCTTTTGAAATAAATTTAACCGTTGTTTTGCGAATGGCCTGTATGTAAAACTCGGAAGGTGTGCCTTTAAGAAAGGATGACAGTGAATTAATAAACGAGCCTTCGTAACCAAAGCGTATGGTCTGCTCTTCAAACTCTGATAAATAAAAAACTCTTATGGCGCCTGCCATAACAAAGTAAAGGTTTTTTTCCACCTCCCCTTCTTTAATAAGAAACTGTCCTTTTGAAATTACTTTTTGTTCTGCTGCTTTTTCAAAAGAGTTTATCAGCTTTCGTGTGAAGTCAGGCTCGTTCTTCATTTAAGAATTAGAATGCTTTTATTCTATTCAACTATGATACTATCATTTTCTTTGCGGGCCGAATAGCCTAAAGTTTTATAAGGTTTTGTTGCATATCTATCTTTAAACACCTCTACTATATAGTTTAAACGGGGATAATGAATTCGCTCGGTTGAAGCGCCCTTTTCAAAGTTATCTGCAATGGAACGGGGGAAATTTCTTTCCTGATTCAGATAATGCGACTTTACTAATTCTTTTATCATGTCGGGATTTTCGGAAAGTGTTTGAGGAAGTATTTCTTCCTGCATTAAAATTGGTTCACCATTTAATTTGGCATCGGAAACCATTTCACCTGCTCTTTTCTGAATTTGTTTTTTCACAGAATTAGCTTTGGGTTTAACAACGGTTGTATCAACTTTGACAACAACTTGTTTAACAGTATCAACAGGAACTGATAGCGGCAAAGCAGAAATTTGAACAGTTGTATCGGCTGATACAGCATGTTGTTCAGTGTTGCTGTTGCTGCAGGCTAAAACAAAAAATGAAAAACAAAATAACAACAGGTGTGATTTCATCTATTCAATTTTACTGAGAATGGTATGGTCAATATAAAATGTTCCGAAAGGGATGAAAGAGGCCAGTAAAACTTTCCAGGTGGTTTGGGTAAACTTCCATTGGTGCTCTGCTGCCAGACTGAATGCGAAGGCAACATAGAGCACAAACAACAGACCGTGAACGGGGCCAATTGATTTTACCAAGGCAGGGTTGCCTGACATGTATTTGAGCGGAACGCCAATGAACATTAATGCTATGAGTGAAACGCCCTCGAGAAAGGCAAGTATTCTGAAGCGTCCGGTGTTGGTTTTTAAAAGGGATTTCATTTAGGTTTATATTTATTATCAGCGTTCAATTTCAATATCGTATTTATCCAAAAGTCCTGCTACACCTGAGAGAGAGAAGCGTGCTTTTTTTATTTTATTGCTTTCCGGGTTGATGGTATAATTAAAAGCGGAGCGCAAATCTGTTTTTTGTAACAAGGTATTTTCAAACTTTGCATTCAGCAAATCACAGTTATCAAAAACAGTTGCTGTTAAATCACACTCGGTAAAATCCACTTCGTGCATTTGTGCATTTTTAAAAATTGTCTTCTTGATTTTTGTTTTGTAAAATGATGAATGACTGAGATTGCAGGTGTCAAAGCTAACGCTTAATCCAAACTCATTACACTTATCAAAGTGCAGACCCAGCATTTTGCAATCTTTAAAGGTGACATCGCGGAATGTTGTTCTCAACAGTCTTGCAAGACTTAAATTACAAGCTATAAACTTACAGTCAATAAACTTTACATCAGTAAGGTCGGCATTGGAGAATTCGCAGTTTTTAAATACGCAGTTTTCGTACTCGCCTTTGGTAACCGGGGTTGTGGTGAAGTTTTGTTTATCAAAGGTTTTATCTTGCTGATATTCCATTAGCGGAAAAGAGAATGCTGTGAAGATTAATGTACGGCAGCTTTGCTACTTTTTTATGTAGTTAATACTAATCTCCGGCTCATAGTTAATAGGTCCGAAGAGAATGAGAAAGCGTGTTTTCCAGTTTTTGTTCATCCGCAATTCATAAATAATACGGGCAGGGCCTCCAAAAATAACACGCAGCGGGTTCATGTAAATAGCAGGATTATTAGTCCAGCCGATTGCAGGAGGCTGAACAGGAGGATCTACAAACGTTCCGAAAATGCGGTCCCATACCAAAAACATTCCTCCTCCCAAATTTGCCATCTGGTGCTCTTTGGCAGAGGAGTGGTGAACATAATGGTAAGCACCATGACCACCAAAGAACTGGGTAAGAAAACGCAGCAAGGCATACTTTCTTATAAAGTTGTAATGCACCGTAGTATGATTGAATATTTCAAAATTATACATCAGCAATGAGTAGATGCCCATTTCTAAAATAAGTGGTTCGGTGTAAAACAATTTAGAAAGTACGGCCATTGAAATAATTTTGGGAAGAAGTAAAACAATATCAAAGGTAAAGGCAAGCGGCACGCCAATAGGATGCAGGAATTCGGGGAGGTGATGCGGCCCATGCGCCACATGCCACAAAAAGCGGGATACGTGTGTAAGGTAATGCATAAAATAGGCAGTAAATGAATACACAGTAAGGGTAAGCAATAGCGCTAAAATTTTGGAATGCGTGACAAACAGTGTTGGTATATACCTGCTGATGCCGGCTGAAAGATATGTTTCGGTTTTTGTAATAAACATAGCGCCATCTGCAAAGCTGTAGCCTGATGCAAGAAAGATTAATCCACCTGCAAGCAGAAGCACTATACTTGCTGCCAGACCAATAATTCCTGAGGTTGTGTATACCAGAAAACTGCGGTAAACAAGTGCACGGTTAGTTATTTTACTTTTTATAAAAAAGCCGTAAACCGATACAAACTGCCGTGTTAAAAAGGTGATGATGAGCAATGAAACGAATAAAATAAGTACAGTGTTATTTTTATCAGCATCATTTTGATTCAGGTAATCTTTAAATTCTGAAACGGTTAAAAATTCAGGAAGGGAAGGCAGGATGAGCAGTTCCATGGCTATATACCCGGCTGATAAAATAATAATGAGCACAGGCAGCCAGGTAAACTTAGCAGCCTGCTCAGTAGTAATTTCAAAATTCCAGATTTGTTTAAGCACGCGCATCAAATGCTTTAATTCAATGTTCTATTCTTTTATAAAGCGCTGCACTTCATTGCCTGCTTCAATAAAGTAAATACCCTTTGCAAAACTATTTGTTTTAAGATTTGTATTTCTGTCAGTAATTATTGTCTGCATTATTTTTTTTCCTTCAGAAGTATAAACCGAAATTTCATTGCCAATCATTTCGGGTGAAACGGCAACATTCAATTCTTCGCTTGCAGGATTTGGGAAAATACTCCATCTGTTTTTGTCACCATCTAATAAGGTTACTGTTACGTTGGTATTACTGCTGACAATGGTTTTTACAAACCAGATATTCATTTTAGTGCTGCGGGTATCGCCCCACACGCTGTAAAGTGTATCGCCACTATAGGTGCAGCTCATAAAATCATTTCCGTTTTCTGCGATAAGCGAATCAAACTCAATAAACTCGCTCGATAGTTTTTGATTGGGAGAGAATGTTTGTCCGTTATCAATGCTGGTGGCATAATAAAAATCATAGCCGGCACTCCAGAAACCATTGGTTCCTGAATTGCGCCTGTCGCGCCATGTAACGGCTATATTTCCCTGTTCGTTATAAGCGCCCCATACCATGTCCTGTCCTTTTCCGTTTGCAAGCGCATCATCATTTACACGAACGGGGCTACTCCATGTTTGTCCTTCATCGTTGCTGCGAAATGCCTTAATATCGGCATCTCCGTTTTGTGCATCAGGGGTTAAGAATAATAGTTTGTTAGCATCTGAAGGATGAGTAATGAGCTGATAACCGTTTTTAAAATTAGTATCGTTGGCAGCAGGCAGGGCAGCATAAACGGTGGAGTATGAAAAGCTTTGTCCCTGATTTGCAGAACTTGCAAAGTAATAGGCAGGATAAATATTTTGTGAGCTGACATAGCTTGGATATATGGCACAAAATTTTCCGTTTACAGTAGTGGCAGGTGCTGCCATTGGGGCTGCAATGGCATTGCCAATCAGGTGAGTTCCTCCGTCAAGGTTTGCAATGGCAGTCCAGGTTTGTCCGCTATCGGCTGAGGCTTTAAAGTAATTGCGGTTGGGCGGTGCAATCCAGGGTGCAGGTTTGGTGGTGATGTAAAGTGTTCCTTCGTTTGCGGTGTTAGAATTATCAACCACCAGCCAGGGACGATCAATAGGGCGCTTATTTATAACATCGTACATATCAAATGCCTTGGAAGGTGTATCCCAGCTTAAGCCCCCGTTGAGTGAGCGGGCTACATATATTCCTCCACTGTCGGGCACCTGCCTGTAATCAATATAAGAAATATATAACAATCCGTTTTTTTCAAAAGCCATAGATACATCGACAGAGCCATAACTGCTGCCAAAATGGGGAAGTACAGCGGCTGTACTCCATGTTGTTCCGCCATCAAAACTTGCGCGTGTTTTTATAGCAATGCGAAACAATCCGTTTGTAAATTTCATGCCCATCCATGCTGCTACTAAGTTTTGATTGTTGGTAGGGTTAATGGCAAGGTAAGGTTCGCCATCAAAGATTACTCCGTTGCTGATGTTGGTATTTACAGGTTGTGCGTTTGCCATTTGAACGAAAAGAAAAACCAAATAAAAGAGGAGGAGTTTTTTCATTTTATTATTTCTATAAACGTGTGATGCCGTTGGCATCTTTTAGTCATCATTTCATATTTTCAAAAACCCCAACTCATAAACCATCGGCTGCAACTTCTCTGTTAATGCTTTATACGCCTCTTCAAAGGGTTTGAAACTAACGGGGGCATAATCACTATTGCTGTTGCGGGCTTGCAGGGCTTTGCGTATTTGATACCAACCTACATCGGCACGGTTTAATTTTAATTCATCACGCACGTTGCGGTTATCGGTGTGGGCAAAGTAAGCTTGCCATAATAGTTTGCCTTCATCATAAACTTTGCGGGCTTCTTTTGACAGATTTTCATTCAATCGGCCCTTCGACAGGCTCAGGGTGACAGCCTGTCCTTCGTCATGCTGAGCTTGTTGAAGCATAGGTAAGGAATTTAAATACTGCACCATAAAATCACTTTCAAATCTGTCGGGGGCATTTACCTCTGCTTCGGTATAGGGTATAAAGTGGTTTACTATACTCCATGTTTTACCGTTCCATTCTAAATCATTGGCGCTGGCGGTTAGATTCTTACCATGAAACAACATCCAAATTAAACAATCGCTTTTAAATTCTTCGGTTAAGGGTTCAGTTGGTTGTAAAAATTGGTCGTTGTGATTTATCCAAGTATGCTTAATCAGTAAACGAACAGTAAATACTACTGCGGCTTGCCAAAGGTTTTTATCATTTATGTAAACACCACCACCGTTACGACCTGTGTAGATTGATGAAGTAATTAATGTTCCAGTTGGTGCGTTTTGAAAATCATTATTACCCGCGAATAAAAAACCTTTCATGTTGTCACAAGACATTTTTATTCTTGGATTTTTTGAAACAGTGGTGGCATTTGATAAAGGCAAGGCAAGTTCATTATTGGTTTTTGACTTTTCCATCCATACGTTTAAAAAACTTTTATTTGGTAAGTTAAAAAATTGCTTTTCACCAATTGGCTGTGTCTTCTTATTTAAAACCTCCGTTGTAATCTCAATTAATGGTTGTTTGTTTCGGGCAAGTTGATCTGTTTTCCAAATAAGAAAGCCAATAGGAAAATCTCCATTTAAACCATCAAATGACTTACTATGAACTATAAAGCCACCGAGATATTTTGCATTCCACTCTTTTCTAAATTCTTCAAAATTAGGCGCGTTTACATATTTCAAAGTACTAAACATGGCTAATGTTGCATTAGGGATTTCTTTTGCGATACGGACCATGAACTGGACAAAGAGTTCCTTACTAGCGTAACCCAATTCCTGAGTTTTCATTAAGGCATTAATCTTTGTTTGCTCAACTTCCTTTTTATTCTTATCCCCCATTCCTATACCGCTACCACTCTCCGCATAAGGCGGATTAATCAGCACCAAAAGCTTTTTACCATCTGCAATTGCTTTGCGCAAACCTTCGGGTATTTTATTGGTAAGGGTATAATCTATGCGTCCGTCATCGGTAATATCATCGTTCAGGTAATCGTATTGAAAGCGTTGCGCAGCAACGCAGGTTTTGGTGGCACGCATTACATCTACATCTTCGCTGTCGAGCGTGCTCATATAAATATTGCGCGGGTTGCTGTGCTTTACTTCTAAGTTTCCTACACCACAGCACATGTCCCAAACAATGTATTCGCGCTGCCAGTTTTTGCCCAATGTTTCGGCTAACTTATCGTATGCTTTGTCCACTACATTAAGCGGAGTGTAGTATGCACCTTTAAAGCTGCGCTCGTCCAGCGGTATAAGGCTGTCGCGCCTTTCTAATAAATAGTTGCGGTATTCAGATTTCGGGGGCTTATGATAAATAGCCCAGAACTGGCGGTAGCCTTCTTTATTTCCTAATTCATAGATTTTTCCTTCAAGGGTAAACACGGGTGAAGTTCCTCTGTGTAATAATTGTGCTGTTAAATCATCATGCGTAGCGGTGGTGCCATCGTGCATAATGTCAGCAAAAAATAACAACGCATATTTATCATCGGGCACACCTTTAATTTCGCGCCCTATCATTTGTACCCATTTATCAAACACCTGTTTCAGGTTGTCGGGCGTTATCTGCGTCCTTATTATATCGCCTTTTAAAATAGCATCTTTAATAGTGCTGATAAACTCCTCTTCGTGTGTTTCAATTTTAAAAGAAACAAAGTGGGTGCCTATGTGTGTTGAAACAGCATCAAGGGCTTCCTGTGTATAGCTGCTGGCACTCTTACCCCACTTAATTGTTTTCTTTTCAAGAAAGGGTATTACATCGGCACTCTTCATTATTGCCGCTTTTTTGGTATCAATTACGGCAAGAAAAGGTGGTAGTGTTTCGCCTTTATTCAACGCCTGCTGCACATAGTGCATGAGCTGCGTAAACATGGCGTAGGTTGATATGTTGCTGTTGTCCTTTGCCTCAAACCATATCTCTTTGGTTTGTATATCCAACAGGTTTTTACTGTAGTCTTTTAACCCCAGTGCCTTTATGTAGGCATCTTTTACATCTTCTTCGCTGCGGGCGAGTTGGAGTTTGGCGTAGAGGGACATGGGGTATAGTGGCTCTTATTTGATTGGACAATAATAACTAAAATCATTTGTTTCATGAGATGAGATTCCTCAGTGTGCTTTTTCATTTTAATGGTGCTTCATAAGATGAGATTCCTCAGTCGCGAAAAGTTTGCATCCGTTTTGCAAGATGAGATTCCTCAGTCGCGAAAAGCTCCTTCGGAATGACAGGGTGCACGGGTTTAAGGGAGGAGGGAGAAGAGAAGGCGCTTTGCGCCTTCTCTTCTCCCTCCTCTATACCACCATTAAGCGCTGTCATTCCGAGCGTTTCAGCGAGGAATCTTATTTTATGAAGCGGTTTCATTTTAAGAGATTCCTCAGTCGCGGAATGCTCCTTCGGAATGACAGTATTGCGCGGATTATGGGAGAGGAGGCAGAGGCGCGCGACGCGCGCCTCTGCCTC
>CAMBRL010000011.1 GCA_945870105.1 Chitinophaga pinensis | reverse complement strand
GTTACGGTAAGTGTGTAGGTTGTGGTAGCTGCAGGTGTAGCAACAGGATTGTTAATGTTAGTTGCGCTTAATCCTCCGGCAGGTGTCCACGCATAGGAAACTCCGCCTGTACCGTTTAAAGTAGTAGATAAGCCATCGCAAACATCGGCATCAGTTCCTGCATTTGCAGTGGGTGCTGCACTTACAGTAACTATAACAGCATCAGTACCGCTACAGCCATTTGCATCTGTTCCGTTAACCGTATAAGTTGTTGTTCCGGCAGGCGTAGCAATCGGGCTGGCAACATTCGGATTATCTAAACCTGTTGCCGGTGTCCACACATAAGTTGAACCTCCGGTTGCAGTCAATGTTGTACCAACTCCGGGACAAATTGAAACATCAGTTCCTGCATTGATAGGTGCATTAGCTGATACGGTAACAGTAAGAAAATCAGTATACGGACACCCGCTGGCAGAGGTAATGGTAACAAAATAAGCTGTTGTTACTAATGGGGAAGCTGAAGGATTAGCAATGTTTGTTGCGCTCAAACCTGTTGCCGGTGACCATGCATATGTTGCCCCTCCGGTAGCATTCAGTTGAACTGCGCCTCCGTTACAAAGTGTAACATCGGGTCCGGCTTCACCACCTGCCGGGTTTACTGTAACCGTTATATCAGATGTGCCCTGACACGAATAACGGTCAGTAGTAGTTACCGTATAAGTAGTAGTAGCATCGGGAGAAACAGGGGTTGATTGTGCATTAGGATTTGTAACGAATGTGGATGGTGACCATGAATAGGTATAAGGGTTTGAACCCAGCAAAGTTGTGGTAGTATTCAGTGTTGCCTGATCGCCTAGGCAAATAGTCTGGTCAGGGTCGGCTGTAGTCTGGGGACAAATATTTACTTCAATCAATGAAATACTTGAACGGTCGCAGGGTAAATCATTCCATTGTCCACCCCCGTAAATCTGTGTGCATTGTTCACCATTACTGCAACGGTATGGATCGCTGCAGAAAGGCCCGCCACAACCAAAGGTGCAATCGTTATACCCATTATTATTTGGTTCTCCGCCTGCCCAGTTCTGGTAAACGCCATTAGGTCCCGGAACATTAAAATTTCCGGTTGTTCCGTCTAATGCATAAAAAGTAGCGGAACCTGTTCCGGTGCGGTGATAGCCAATCCAGATAGTAGCGCCACTATATCCTGCAGCACTCAGACCTGCATCAACGTTTGTGTTTTCAGTTGCATCATTAAATACAACCGTATGTGCTCCTAATGCCTGAGCCTGTGCTTCGCTTGCAGCAGCATCCTGTGAAGTAGGATTTATAAAATACATACTACAGGGCTGCCCTGAGACTGGGATTGGAATATAACCGGCACCCGTAAAGGCTGCGTTAATTGCATTGATATCACAATTGTTCTGCGCCTGTGATAAAAATGATTGTAAAAGAAGGCTGACAAGAAATGCCCGGAATAGTATTGATTTCAAAATAGTGGGCTGCCTGAGTGGATAAATAAATTCATTGCTTGGCAAATGTAGTTCAGAAAAGATGAAAAACCAACTTGTTTAAATTTATGAATACCAATCCTCATTTTGGTTTTTGTATTTTCGCGCGGTTTAAATTTTATCCAATGAGCATAAAAACAGCTGATTTGTGTGACGAACACATCGAAAAATTGCAGGTAGCCGAAGATATTTTTAATGATTTTGGCGGCAGAAAAACGTTTAATGGTGAAATTGTTACCGTTAAGGTTTTTGAAGATAACACGTTTGTGCGCTCTGCGCTTGAAGCAGACGGCACAGGAAAAGTATTGGTAGTTGATGGCGGAGGATCACTTCGATGTGCGCTAGTTGGCGGACTGATAGGAGCTTTAGCTAAAAAAAATAACTGGAACGGAATTGTGGTGTTTGGCTGTATCCGTGATAGTGAAGAAATTGCAGGAATTGATGTGGGTGTGAAAGCAATCGGCACTTGTCCGGTTAAAAGCGTAAAGCGTAATGAGGGACAAACTAATATTGCTGTGCGCTTTGCAGGAGTTAATTTTATTGCCGGTCATTTTTTATATGCTGACGAAGATGGGTTGGTGCTTTCTGAAAGGGCATTACATTAGAAAATATTTTTGAAACAATAGTATGAGCAAAGAACTTACAGAACTTGAAATCCAGCGCAGAGAGTCGCTGGAAAAAATTAAAGCATTGGGCATTGACCCTTATCCGCAGGCGTTGTATGAAGTGAATGTTTCATCTGCTGATATTCATCAGCACTATACAGCCGACTCAACAAATTATACCAGCGTGAGTATTGCCGGAAGATTGATGGGCAAACGCATAATGGGCAAAGCGAGTTTTGCCGAGTTGCAGGACAGCAGCGGCAAAATTCAGTTGTATATGAACCGTGATGAAATTTGTCCGGGCGAAGACAAAGCTTTATATAATGATGTTTTTAAAAAATACCTTGACCTCGGAGATTTTATTGGTGTTACAGGTTATGTATTTATCACACAAGTGGGCGAAATTTCCATTCACGTTAAAACGCTCACACTACTTAGCAAATCTTTGAAACCGCTGCCGGTTGTAAAAACCGATGCAGACGGAAATGTGCATGATGCTTTTGGAAATCCTGAGTTGCGTTACCGTCAGCGCTATGTTGATTTAATTGTGAATAAAGGAGTGCGCGATACGTTTATTAAACGCACGCAACTGATGACTTCCATGCGCGATACTTTTAATAAACATGGGTATCTGGAAGTGGAGACTCCCATTCTGCAACCCATTGCCGGTGGCGCTGCTGCACGTCCTTTTGTTACACATCACAATGCGCTGGACATTCCTTTGTATTTAAGAATTGCCAACGAACTATATCTGAAACGCCTGATTGTAGGAGGTTTTGATGGTGTGTATGAATTTGCAAAAGATTTCCGCAATGAGGGAATGGACCGCACTCACAATCCTGAATTTACCGTGCTGGAAATTTATGTGGCATACAAAGATTATTTCTGGATGATGGATTTCACAGAAACATTACTGGAGAAAATAGCAATGGATTTGCACGGACAAACGGTTGTTAAGTTAGGCGATAAAGAAATTGATTTCAAGCCGCCATTTAAGCGCATCACCATGTACGATGCAATTAAAGAATACACCGGCATTGATATTTCAGGAATGGATGAAAATCAATTGCGTGATGCTTGTAAACAATTGCACATTGAAACTGACCCCAGCATGGGCAAGGGAAAAATGATTGATGAAATTTTCGGAGCGAAATGCGAGAAGAATTTTATTCAACCTACATTTATTATTGACTATCCGATTGAGATGTCGCCACTTTGCAAAAAGCACCGCAGCAAAGAAGGCTTGGTGGAACGTTTTGAACTGATGGTAAACGGAAAAGAAATTGCAAACGCTTACACCGAGTTGAATGACCCTATTGACCAGCGCGAACGTTTTGAAGAGCAAATGAAACTCTCAGAAAAAGGTGATGATGAAGCTATGTTAATCGACCAGGATTTTCTGCGTGCTTTGGAATACGGTATGCCACCAACCTCAGGAATGGGAATCGGAATTGACCGCTTGACGATGTTGATGACAAACCAGGAAAGCATTCAGGAAGTTTTGTTCTTTCCGCAGATGAGACCGGAGCAATAAGCCTCCGTCATTGCGATGGCGCTTTTTTACGCCAGAAGCAATCTCTCAATTGAAATGCTGCATATGATTATGAGATTGCTTCGCTATCGCTCGCAATGACGAACTCCTTCGTCTTATACATCCTCCACCACGGAACCGCAGGATTATCGTGGTGTTCGTAGTGATAGCCGAAAAAATAACAACTCACAAACGCCCAGAGATGATTCTTGTTTTGTGTTCCGCTTTTGTGTTTGTTGTTATGCAATCCGCTGTGGGGTTCAAAGGTTCCGAAATAAAATAGTTGCACAGTGCTGAGGCACATCGGTAATACATAAAACAGCAGCAAATTAACAACGTCTATTTTTAAACCGAACATCAACAGGTTAAAAAAAATCGCAGTAAATAGAAATTGTTTCCATCCGATGTAATGGCTGATGAATGAAATAAACCAAGGCAAAAATTTTCGGCTCTTGTGAAAATCAGGATCGTTCTCTTCTCCATTGTATTGATGATGTGCATGATGATTTTTGTACATCAGGTCAAAAGAGTTGAATGCAAAAACGGATGCACAGAAAATACCTATAGCGCGATTTAATTTCGGGTTTGCCGGATAAACAACCTCGTGAATAGCATCATGAGCAGTGATAAAAACTCCCGTAAATAATTCGGTAAGCAAAAGAACAAGCGGAATAGCCCAATAGCTTAATGATTGCAGGGGTTGCAACAGCGCAAAAACAAAAACCACAAGCCAAAGAACAATAATACCTGCAGCAATCAGAATTCCTTTATTTCCGATTTGTTCGCGTGCAATCATTTTTGTTTTTTCTCCAACTCAAACAACAAGGAAATGTAGCCCATGCGACCAATCCTCGGGCCACCATAAACCTGAAACTGTTTGTTGTTGGTAAGATTTGATGCACCCAATTTTATGGTGCAGTGAATTTTTGGAATGAATTTGTTAATCTGTGCATCCACTGCATAGTATGAAGGCACAAAGCCGGTGAATTGCGGACTGCCTGTAAAATCAAAGCCCTGCACCCATTTGTAGTTGGTGTTAAAGCCCCAGTGGTGTGTTTTCCATCCGAAGAAGTTGATGTTAAAATCGCGGCCACTTATACCTGCATTGTATTTATGTGCAGGTGTATTGAAGGCAGGAATAATAGGGTCGTTGGAACTGGATGCTTCGTTCAGCACGTTCCACGAGTAGTTTCCGTTGACAGAGAAATTTTTAGCGAAAAATAAATTTGCTCCGATTGAAAAGCCTTGTGTGGTTACTACTCCTTCGGCATTGGATGCAATACGGTAGGCTTGCAGGTAATTGATCTGGTTAGTAAACGTAGAATCAAAGCGTGCAACGGCTGCCACTTTGTAGCCAATAAAATCGGTGTAATAACTGAAATAATAATTAAGGTCAATGTACAGACGACTGAACAAGGTAGAGCGGTAACCTATTTCTGCTGTCTTCACTTTTTCAGGGCGGATAGGGTCAATGCTGAAATATTCAAGCGTATCTGTATTCAACGATGTAGAGTTAAAATAATTAACCAATGAAGGAATGGTGATGAGCGAATCATAGCCCGTTACATTTCCAATCAGGATGGCGCGACCTACATTGTAATAAAGGTATTGGTCGGCAAGCGTGGGGTTGCGGATAGCGGCAGAAAACGAAACACGTAGCGTGTGATTTTTATGCGGGTTCCAGATAACGGAAGCGGCAGGCGAAACAAGGAAGTTGAAGTTCTTGTTTTTATCCAGACGTGCCGTAAGGTTAAACTTCCATTTATCTTCTTTCAGTTTCTTTTCAAGACCTACATAAATACCGTATTCGTAGTTGTATATTTTTATGCGGTTGCTGTCGCTGTCCAGCGTGTCGCTGAAAATTGTTCCTTCAGAATTGGGAGCATACAACCTACCGTTGGCACCCACAATAATATCCATGAATGATGGCGTGAATTTGTATTCGCCATGCGCATGATACAATGCAGATTTATCATAAAACAACGTGCCCCCTTCGCCAAACGATTTGCGCGAAATGATGGCATTTTTCAAGCTGTCGAATGCTGCTGTTCCGGGTTCGTAATAAGCGTCTCCACCAGTAAGGTTAGCTGAATTTGCCATGTCACGCGCCTGACCGTGCCAGTTGTTGAGCGAATCCATGTACATATTCATTACAGCGTTGGCTGCAGCGGTATCATACGGAAAAGTGGTAGGCGGAAAACCGGGCAGCGCACGCACATCATTCTTTACATTAATGCTCCAGAAGTTGCGGTAGTCGCGGCTCCAGTCGTTATTGCTTTTGGCGGCATTCTGCATCAGAAAGGCAGTGAAAACGGCATCGTAACTGTTTCCTGCATCTTCGTTGGTGGCATAAACGCGGAAGAAATATTTGTCGCGCTTGTTGATTTCAATACGGTTCTGAAAAAACAAAATATCTTTCAGACTGTAGCGGTTATCGCCCTGATAAACGGTTGTTCCTGTTCCAAAGTTAGAAGCCACAATCAGCTCCACATCTTCTTTCAGGCGGTAGTGCATAGAAAGTGATGCCTTCAGATTTTTTGCATCATAGCTCACCAAATCCTTTTCCCAGTAGCCATCGCGGTGCCATATTCCTAAGCCCGGAAAATCACGTTGCTGACCGGTACTGGTAGCATTGTTTATTCCGCCTGTAAGGTTTTCGTCACCATAGCGGTTTACGGCATCATAGCCTCCCGGATTTTGTTTTCCTACGCGGCTGGCTGTGGCGGGGTCGGCATTATCGGCTTCCCAGTCATTTGCCTGCATGTAAAACAGGTTTAGTTTGTAGGCAAATTTATCTACGCCCTCTTTGTTTTTAAATACCTGTGCATAGCGCACTGCAGTTTCTAATAATCCGCGCTCGCCTGCTTTAAATTGTACTGCCAGTCCGGGTTTTATAAAAGGGTTTTTGGTAGTCATGCTAAGCACCCCGTTAAAAGCGTTTGGACCGTAAAAGGCAGAGCTCGCACCTTGTATAATATCTACTTTTAATACGTCAAGGTCTGAAGCACCCAAAAAGTTTCCGAGCGAAAAGTTAAGACCCGGACTTTGGTTATCAACCCCGTCAATAATTTGAAGTGAGCGCACAGGCGAGGTGCTGTTAAAGCCCCGTGTGTTAATGATTTTAAAACCGATACTTGCTGAGGTAAGGTCAACGCCTTTGAGTGCTCCAAGCCCTTCGTAAAAATTGGCGGCAGGGGTTTCTTTAATGGCTATCACATCCATGCTTTCTACCGTAAGTGCGCTTTCTTTCTGCTTTTCAGAAATCCGTTGTTCCACTTTGGTAGCTTCTTTCAGGGCTATTTTGCTGCTGCCCAAACTGATGTTGAGGGGAGAGGAAGTTGATTGCAAAACTTTTTCCTGAGTATCGTATCCGATGTAGGAAATGACAAGGGTATAAGGCGCTTTCTGGTCTTTTGGGTTGAACGAAAACTTGCCGTCAAAATCAGTAACGGCCCCTATGCTGGTGCCTTTTATAACTACGCTGGCGCCAATCAGTGATTCGCCCGAGGTCTGGTCTTTTATGGTTCCGGTTATGTTCTGGGCAATAAGCTGAACAGAAGAAATAATCAATAGGGCTAATAAACTCAGTCGCTTCATTCGGTTGGTTTTTTTCTTTGTGGATTGCAAAGAAAAGAAAATTTTGGAAAGTACGCGGAAGAGAAGACTATTGCACCCCCCTTACTAATATAAGAGTGCTTTTTATTTCAGATTTTGCTTTCCCGTAAACCTTAAAACCGCTTTGTCTTTAGGCACTTTTTTAAACGCAAAGCCATCTAAAAATTCATAAGGCACGTTCATGTCGGCAGCCGAGCGGGTATGCACATACAGCACCGCCAGTGCAGTGTTATCAACCCAGCCTTTTACGGCCCACTGCGCCCCGCGCTCATCTTCCCAGAAATCAAGAATACCATTGGCATCGGCATTGGAAGGGTGTTTTTGTTCGCGGATATAACCAATGCCACTGGTAACATCATACGATAACTTCAAAAGCTGCATATAGGAAACCAAAAGGCTTTCCAGTGTTTCTTTATCCGAATTAATGAAATTAGAGCCCAGCAAAACCAGTTGCAGACCGTAACGCTTTCCGTTGCTCGAAACCTCCATAGTGTACTCTTCCAACTCACTGTTGTTCATGGAAAAATCAGCTATTCCCGGGTCGGCAGGAAAAAGAGCACTGTAGCCGGTGTTATTAATAGAGTAGTTTTTAAACTGGATTGTTTGGGCTGTAAGGGCGGTGAAGGCAGCAACGAAACAACAAACGAGGGGTATTGAATTTTTCATGTCGCACAAATTTTCGGGTCCGTTTTGTTCTATGCAACAGGGGAGAGGGATGTTACATTTTTTCGTTGAACGACAGGACCAACAACCGTTTGCGGGAATTATTTACCCAACTCCTTCACAAACCAGAATGTAGCGTTTTTATACTTTCCGCCTTCCAGCAGTTCGCGGGCTTTTTGAAGTGTATTAAATGGTCCCATATCAATAGTGGAATTTACCAGCCATGCCGGCACACTTCCGCCCGGATTTATTTTTGCGAAATATTCCACATCAACAAAGCCTCCCGCAAGCGGAGTAAGTGTCCATCCGGTTTTTCCTTCTTTAATTCTTACAATTCCGTCATTTTCTTTTACCATATCAACCACACAAACAGAATTAGTTCTGATAACCCTTGTAACGCTATCTTGTTTCAGTGACGAACGGAAAACCTGGTCGCGGTCGCTGGCCGGCCACGGTAAACCGGTATGCGTATAATAGCATTGCGCTGTGTCGCAAACAGCAAGTACCATTTTTGATTCCACGCAATTGTAAGCCCACTCAGTATAGCCCGGAACATCTTTCAGTAATGCAGCAAAAGCCGAAAGACTTGTTTTTACACGCATGGTGGCACGCAACTCGTCAAATTTAGCGCCCTCGGGCAGACGGGTATAAACTTTTATGCCGTCTTCATCTTTAACCAGTTTCCATTCCTGAGAAAAGGCGGGGAGAGAGAAGAAAACTAAAAGATAGAACGCAGAAAATTTATGATTGTTAAGATTAGCGCGGATTTTCACGCAAGCAGAAAAAACAAAATCATAAATCATCTTAATAATCATAACAATCTGCGTTCTATCAAATCATGCTCTCAAATAAAAATCTTCACCCATACCAAACATATTTTCAATCATCACTTTTTCGCCTGTTGTCTTTTTCAGGTAGCCGTTAAAAACCCCGTAAGGCCCTTCGTACTGACTTTTTAAAATCAGCAGGTTTATGTTTACCGATGTATGGATAACGGGCGTGAATTCCAGATTCACCCTATCGTATTCATCATTGATTTGCCATTTGCCTTTTACACCTTCTGGGCGCTTTACTTTTATAGGTGGTAGCGGATGCAGTTGACCACCAAACCACAAACAATTCTCATTGTATTTTTCCTGTTCAATCACCTGATTGTTGGTAAGGTTAAAACCAACAATGCGGTTTTCTTTATCACGCCCCATGCCCGTTACCCAGTCGTAAACGGTAGGGTAAGGATAATACCCTTTGTGGTCGTCCAGTATCATTTGCGAATCAGTTTGCTCAAACTTAAGGTGCTTGTCGCCAATTACCAACTCTCCTTCCATCGGCATCAGGCATTTGTGCGAATACATTACTCTGCCGGCAGAAAACGGATTGCAAACCACCATGGGCGTGTAGGTTGTAACATCGTGCAACCCGCTGAAGCGTGCATTCACATCCGGAAGATTTTGAAAGCCTTTTATCCAGGCATTAAGTTCTAATTTATTGGTAGCAATATTGTGCTTTGCTTCCAGCGAAAAATTCTTGCTGGTGTAAGAAGCAATAGAATTATACAACGTATCAGGAACCGTTAAATCCCACGAAGCCACCTTCTTTTCGTATTTTATTTTGTGATTGTTTTTAATGTCGTAAACAATAAACTGCACCAGCGAAATTTTCTTGGCATTGTAAATAGCCACCATCACAAAATGGTCTTTGCCCATCAGTTGAAAAGCCTGCCATTCGCGCAACTGCAAGGCTTTCAGTGCACGAGGCAACGGCAATTTGTAAGGCGAAGGAAAATCCAAGAGGTTGGCCTGCTTCACAGGCGTATTAAAACAACCGAGATTATACTTTCCGTTCTCCACCAATTTTTCAGGGGCAGCGGTTATCGGGCGCGAGTAGGTTTTCATAAAAATAATTTCTATTAAATAGGCTACATGGAATATCTCCGCAATAATGTGGAGATAATTCATTCTGCAATTTTAATGATTTTGAGGGCTGTATAGCGAAAACCTTTCGGCTTCCAACAATTTCCTGTTAGTCATTTCGTTTAATACTCAAATCCTGTCCTGAGATTTCTATTACTTTTGGGCACTTAAACAAAATGGCAAAAACCACCGATAATAAAAAATCCGTTCGCCTCTTCTGGCTGCTCTTTGCATCACCCTTCCTGTTGATTGGCTTGATTATTCTCCTCATTTCAGCAGGCTTGTTTGGCGAATTACCCAGTCTAGAAGAGTTGGAAAACCCCAAGAGCATGCTCGCTTCGCAGGTTATTTCTGCCGACCAGAAAGTGCTGGGAAGCTACTACGCAGTAAACCGCACACAGGCACGCTATGAAAACCTTTCTCCTGATTTAGTAAACGCCTTGGTGGCAACCGAAGATGCCCGTTTCTACGAACATTCAGGCATTGACTTCCGTGCACTAGGTCGTGTAATAAAAGGCGTTCTTACCGGAAATACCAGCAGCGGTGGCGGAAGCACGATTACACAACAATTAGCGAAACAGCTTTTCAATACCCGCAAAGCGATGAACGGAGGTATTGTAATTGAAAAACTTTCGGAATGGATTATTGCCGTGAAACTGGAAAGACGTTACACCAAGCAGGAAATCCTGACCATGTACCTCAATGAGTTTGACTTTCTTCACAATGCCGTGGGCATTCAAACCGCAGCAAGCGTTTATTTCAATACCTCTCCTGACTCCTTGAAAATTGAGGAAGCTGCTTTGTTGGTAGGCATGGCTAAAAATCCTTCACTGTTTAATCCCCGCAGAAGACCCGACACTACCGAACACAGGCGCAATGTGGTGATGATGCAAATGGTGAATTACGGTTACCTCGAAAAAGTAAAGTATGATTCACTCAAACAAATACCTCTTAAACTCATTTACAGAAGTGTTGACCACAATGAGGGAAGCGCAACCTATTTCCGCGAATTTTTGCGTGGTGAATTGATCCGGTGGTGCAAGGAAAATAAAAAACCTGACGGCACCAATTATGATTTGTACCGCGATGGATTGAAGATTTACACCACCATCAATTCCAGGATGCAGATTTATGCAGAAGAAGCAGTGCGCGAACATTTATCGGTGTTGCAGGAATCATTTTTCAAAGAACATAAAGGCAGAAGCAAAGCTCCTTTCTATCAACTTACGGATGAAGAAATTCCGAAAGTGATGAAGCAGGCGATGAAACGCACGGAGCGTTACCGCAAAATGAAACTGCAAAAAGCGCCAATGGATTCCATTGAAAGATCATTCAACACGCCAACCGAAATGTCCATCTTTTCCTACAAAGGAGAAATTGACACAGTGCTCACACCCATGGATTCCATCCGTTACTACAAGCATTTTCTCAACACGGGCTTTATGTCCATGGATCCGCAAACCGGTTACGTAAAAGCTTGGGTTGGCGGTATCAACTATAAGCATTTTAAATACGATCAGGTCTATTACGGCAAACGTCAGGTAGGTTCAACCTTCAAACCATTTGTATATGCATTGGCTATTCAGGAAGGGTATTCGCCTTGTTACAAAGTGTTAAACCGTCCTTATACTTTTGAAAAAGGAACTTTCGGTTTGTTGAAAAACTGGACCCCAAAAAATTCAGATCACAAACACGAAGGCGAAGAAATTTCACTCAAGTTTGCGTTGGCACAATCTGTCAACTATGTTACTGCTTGGGTAATGAAACAATACGGTCCCGAAGCAGTGATTAACTTAGTTCGCAAAATGGGCGTTACTTCACCGATTGATCCGGTTCCTTCTATCTGCCTCGGTACACCTGATATTTCTGTGTATGAAATGGTGGGAGCAAATTCAACATTTGCAAATAAAGGTGTTTACACAAAGCCGGTTTACATCACCCGCATTGAAGATAAAAACGGAAACGTGTTGCAGGAATTTGTTCCTATAACAAACGAAGCCATGAGCGAAGAAACTGCTTATGTAACATTGAATTTATTGGAAGGTGTTGTGCAGGGAGGTTCGGGTGTAAGACTCCGCTACCGCTACAAAATGATGAACCCCATTGCCGGAAAAACCGGAACTACACAAAACAACAGTGATGGCTGGTTCATGGGATTAACTCCTAATCTGGTTTCCGGAGCATGGGTAGGTTGCGAAGACCGTAGCGCCCACTTCCGCGGAATGGCTTTAGGGCAGGGTGCTTCTATGGCATTGCCTATTTGGGCTTTATACATGAAAAAGGTTTATGCCGACCCTACACTTGGTATTTCGCAAGGACCTTTTGAGCGACCATCAACACCCATAAAAGTGGAATTAGATTGTGTGAGATACGGCAAAGAGAAACTTCAAAACAAGAATAAAGACACCCAATACGATTAAGATACAATGAACAAGACAGTAAAAAATGCTGACGAAGCACTTGCAGGACTTGAAGATGGAATGACGCTTGCACTGGGCGGTTTCGGTTTGTGCGGAATTCCTGAGAATAGCATTGCAGCTTTGGTTAAGAAGGGAAAGAAAAATCTAACCTGCATTTCTAACAATGCGGGAGTTGATGATTTTGGGTTAGGATTATTGCTGCAAAAAAAACTGATTAAAAAAATGATCTCGTCTTATGTGGGCGAGAATGCAGAGTTTGAACGCCAGATGCTGAGCGGTGAACTGGAAGTGGATTTAATTCCGCAGGGAACATTGGCAACACGCCTCATGGCCGGTGGTTATGGAATGCCTGCAATTTTTACACCTGCAGGAGTTGGAACTGAAGTGGCTGAAGGAAAAGAAGTGCGCAGATTCAAATTCAACGGTGAGGAAAAAGATTACCTAATGGAATATGCATTTGAACCTGATTTCGCCATTGTAAAAGCATGGAAAGGTGATACGCATGGAAATTTAATTTTCAGAATGACTGCACGAAATTTTTCTCCTCTTGTTGCCATGGCAGGAAAAATTACCATTGCAGAAGTGGAAGAGTTAGTGCAACCTGGAGAACTGAATCCTCAGGAAATTCATTTGCCTGGAATTTACGTTACACGCATTTTCCAGGGTGAGAAATACGAGAAGAGAATAGAGCAAAGAACCGTAAGAAAAAGAAGTTAACTACTACTTCATTGTTTCTATTCTGCAACGTGCATCCTTTATAGAATAAGGCTTGCTGCGAATATTCCAGACATAAATCACTAAGCTGTGCGCTTCAGCAGGCAGGTTGTGAATAATTGAGTTTTTCACAAAATTGTGTGGCTCACCGTTATACTCGCTTTGCAAAAAATCAAATTGCAGCCACTCATAACGCAACGATTTATTGTCTTTGTCGCTGACGGCAGCAATCACCTGCGCTGTAAATGGATTTTCATACGCCAGCAATGATAAATCATAATTAATGATTAACGTTTTTCCGGCCAGCGAATCAACTGTTCCTTCATAAAGATTCCAAAACTCATTCGTGTAATTTTCACCGGTTGCAAGTCCGCTTGTATCAGCAACTAAACTTAAAACAGGTGCGGTTTTTCTTTTCAAGAGCCATATTTCAGAGTACTTATCATAATCCAGCGAGTCGTAGTATTGCAGCCAGTCGCTGCGGTGTTCCATGACTGCCAGTTGAAAATCGGCATTTACATCCGGATAACCTTCATAATGTATCTGCGATAAAATATTGCCCGTTCTGAAATTGATAAAATTCCAGGCATAGCCCCGCATTTTATAACCGGCAACAGTTGGCGGAGGTTGACCCGGAATCACATACTCCTTTACCTTGTCGTGAAAACGGTAAGGTATCCGCAGATTTTTCCAAAACGAAGCATAGGAAATATTTATATTCAGAAAAAAGTGAACAGTAAGTAGCAGCGCAGGCGCTGCAATCACAGCACTAATTTTACTGTTAATAAATCCTGAAACATCATCTGCAAGGAAACAAAAACTGCCCACCAGCAAAGGAAAAAAATACATGGCAGCACGGTCTTCGGGATAATTTACGTTGAAAAAATTACCAAGAAAAAGTGTGATAAAAAGATTACCCAGCAGCAAATAGAAAAATACAAAACGTGAATTATGAAAAAATTTAAGGCTCTTGTCTTTTAAAAAAAGTAAAACAAAAAACAGGCAGATTACTGCAAAGAAAAAAATTACATAATAACCAATCAGCGGGCTATCTGAATTGGTAAAAACCAGGGTGTTTGATTTTATCGTTACCTGCCAGAAACCATCGTGAGTGCCAACATCCAGCAAACCGCGTATCTGTAATTCCATTGCAAAACGCGCAAGCAAGCCAAGTGGAATTATGCCCGTAAAAAGAATAACAAGTGACTTAAGAATTATATTTTTCCAGGCTGTGTTTTTAAATTGCAAGAGCAAATTCATTCCCAGCAAAAAAATAATCAGCGCATTGGAATTGATCAAAGTAAGATTCGCCATACTCGCCATTGTAGCAAACAAAAGGCAATACAAATAATTCCTTGTTTCATTTGTTTTTATAGCCTGCATCAGAAAATACACTGAAGCAACCAGCGAAGCCATTGCTATTCCATAGCCGCGGCACAAGGCAAAAAATTCAATAAAATAATGCGCAAAGCACAAGACAATAACAAACAACCAACGCCAAATCAGGTTTTTTATTTCCTGTGAAAGTTTGTAAACAAAAAAGAAAAAAACAGGGAAAAATAAAAGGTTAGGCAAACGTAAAATCAACTCACTAACTCCGAACAGTTTGTAAAAGCAAAATGCCAGAACCGTATTCAGCAAATGGTTGTTGGCATACCAATGCATATTCACAAACGGAATAAAGCGCTCGGAATGGATGTAATGAAAAAAGGTTGCTATCTCGTCATGCGAAAATGGAATCAGTGCAGCACGAAGCCACAAGTATATCCAGAGAAAGAGAAACAGGATGATATAGACCCATCGCTCATTCCGGTTTAATGTTAATGATGATTGCATAGAATTCAGCAAAGAACGCAAAGATTTAGTAATGAAGCGACAAACTTTATATTTGCAGCAAAATCATTAATCGTGTTAGACAAAAACGGAATCGCAAAACGCATTGCGAAAGAAATTAAAGACGGATATTATGTAAACCTTGGCATTGGTATTCCTACCCTTTGTGCTAACTATATTCCCAAAGGAGTGAACGTGGTATTGCAAAGTGAAAACGGAATTCTGGGCATGGGACCATTTCCTTTTGAAGGCGATGAAGATGCGGATTTGATAAATGCAGGAAAACAAACAGTAACACTTTTGCCGGGTGCAGCAATTTTTGACTCGGCTTTAAGTTTTGGAATGATACGCGCACAGAAAGTAAACCTGACTATTTTGGGTGCCATGGAAGTGAGTGAAAATGGTGATATTGCAAACTGGAAAATTCCAGGTAAAATGGTGAAAGGCATGGGTGGCGCAATGGACTTAGTTGCCTCGGCAAAAAATATAATTGTGGCGATGCAGCATGTAAATAAAGCAGGCGAATCAAAACTGTTACCTTCATGCACTTTACCAATTACAGGTTTGCGCTGCGTGAAAAAAATTGTAACGGAATTGGGCGTGTTAGATGTGTTGCCCGAAGGTGGATTTAAGCTGCTGGAGCGTGCTCCCGGTATTTCAGTTGAACACATTCAAAATGCAACAGCCGGTAAATTAATTGTGGATGGTGAAATTCCTGAAATGATTTTGGACTAAATTGTAATGAAAAAAAAACTCTCCGTAATTATTCCCATTTACAACGAAGAAGGAAACATTCCTGCTCTTTTTGAACGCCTTAGTTCAGTGGTTTCAAAAATGGATGTGGAGCCCGAATTTCTTTTTGTGAATGACGGCAGCCGCGATAATTCCATTGCACTAATAAAGGCATTGGCAGTAAAAAATACATTTGTAAAATACATTGACTTCAGTCGCAACTTTGGTCACCAGGTGGCTGTAAGTGCGGGATTGGATAAAGCTTCAGGAGATGCAATTGTAATTATTGATGCTGACCTGCAAGACCCGCCAGAACTGATTATTGAGATGTTCGGGAAAATGCAAAACGGGTTTGATGTAGTGTATGCAAAACGCAGAGCACGTAAAGGCGAAAGTTTTCTAAAAAAATTTACCGCAGGAATGTTTTATCGCATTCTTGGCAGCATCACTTCGGTTTCTATTCCTGTTGACACCGGTGATTTTAGGATTATGAGCAAACAGGTTGCTGACATTGTTAAGAGTATGCCCGAGAAAGAAAAATTTCTGCGCGGACAAATTTCGTGGGTAGGTTTTGAGCAAACATTTGTAGAGTATGACCGTGACGAAAGGCAATCAGGAGAAACAGGATACACTTACAGCAAAATGATTCGTTTTGCGTTGGATGGAATAACATCGTTTTCCAACTTTCCATTGAAGTTTGCTTCAGGCGCAGGCTTTGTGGTTTCAGGTTTTTCGTTTCTGATGATTTTGTATGCGCTTTACTCGCGCTACATTTTAAAGGTTTATGAACCCGGCTGGACATCGCTGATGCTTGCCATTACTTTTATAGGTGGAATACAATTAATCTCCATCGGCATCATTGGTGAATACATCAGCCGCATGAGCGCCAACATTCGTAACCGTCCGCTTTACATTATTAAAAACACAAACATAGATTAAGCTGATGTGCGCTAAAAAACTTTCCATTATTATTCCAGCATACAATGAAGCGCGAACTATTCATCTTATTTTGGATAAAGTAAATGCCGTGCAACTGATTGGTGGTTTTGAAAAAGAAATAATTATAGTGAATGATTGCTCAACAGACGACACAAAAACTGCATTGGAGAAATATAGTACGGCACATCCTGAACTAAATATTCAACTATATAATCAGGAAATTAATCGGGGAAAAGGCGCTGCCATTCACAAAGGAATTCAGCTTGCAACCGGAGATTATTTGATTGTGCAGGATGCCGATTTGGAATACAATCCTCAGGAGTTTAATTTGCTGTTGCAACCTATAGTTGATGGCTTTGCTGATGTGGTTTACGGCTCACGTTTTATGGGTGGAAATCCTCACCGCATTTTATTTTTCTGGCATTCCATCGGAAATAATATTCTGACATTCATGTCTAATATGTTCACCAACCTTAACCTTACCGACATGGAAACGTGCTACAAACTGTTTGACAGCAAAATGGTAAAGAGCCTTAACTTAGTGGAGAACCGTTTTGGATTTGAGCCGGAGGTAACTGCAAAAATTGCACGCATAAAAAACATCCGGATTTATGAAGTGGGAATTTCCTACTACGGCCGCACCTACGAAGAAGGAAAAAAAATAGGCTGGAAAGATGGCTTCCGCGCTATCTATTGCATTCTGAAATATGGGTTATTCAACGCAAAATAAATAATGGGTTCAATTCTGAAACCTTTTGCCCTCGGAGTTTTGGTGCTGCTTCTTGCCTGGGGTGCAAATATTCTTTTTCAGAATAAAACGGTTTACGACAAAACAATCGGCAAACACATTCGCCAGATACAAAAGGTGAATGGTGAAATAACTGCTCCCGACAAAGCGTTTGAAAAAGTAACCAACGAAAACCTCATCCGTTGGGATGCCGTGCATTATCGTTTTATCCGTGATAATCATTACGACCAAAACAAGGTAGGTGATTATATTTTCGCCTTCTTCCCTTTGTTTCCGCTTATTTGGGAGGTGACAGGATTATCCAACATCGGTATCAGCATTTTTAATTTCTTGCTTTTTGTTACAGGATTGATTCTGCTTTTCAAAGCATTGGATATTTCGCTTGACAGCAAAGAAAATTTGCTGAAATACATCACGCTGCTCTCTCTGCCGGGCGCGGTTTGTTTTTTTATTCCTTATACCGAGTCGGTTTTCTTTTTTACGATGTGCCTTGCTTTTTATGGTATGATGAAGGAGAAATACCTATTGTACTTTACAGGTATGTTGTTGTGTTCTATGACACGCCCTGCTGCACTGATAATAGGCGCTGCCGTTGTGAGCAAAGATGTTTACATGTTTGTTACCACCAAAGAATATTATTCACTGCCGAAAAAGATTGTGCTGAATGTCTTGCCAATGATAATTGGCACATTAATAATTAGCGCGGTTCAATATTATTACGACCCTTCGCAGTTTTTCCATTTCTACCATGTAAACAAATACTGGGATCACAAACTGCAGGTGCCGCATAACCTGCGCGACTGGTCGCAGGAAGGTTTTGGTTTAAACATTGCTTCGCTTTTTCTGCTGGTGCCCCTGATGATTTACCTGCTGGTGAAAAATGTTTTTGTGAAAAACGCAACACTGAACAGACGTGATGAACTTTTTAATTTCTCACTATTTTATTTGTTGGGCGCAACGTTCTTTATTCTGCTTTTTCAGGGCGGAAACCTGCACGGGTTGTTTCGTTATGTACTATGTACTCCTTTCTTTTTTGCTTTCTGTGTCTTGAGCTTTGAACGGTTCTTAAAATTAGAATCAAACCAAAAACTTGCACTGTTTGTGTTTACATTTTTACCAGCTTTATTCACGTATTCATTTTCTTCTTTTTTGGGTGAGTGGGAATTTTACAGCATGGGATTGTTGCTGGTATTTCTGAATTTTGTTTTCCTGTTTTATTTTCAGCCGTATAAAAATGTGTTGAGCAAAATTGTTTTTGCTGTGGTGCTGCTCTTTAATATTGTGTGGAATGTTTTTATGCTGAACTGCTATTTGAATGACGGCTGGATTTTTACTTAAAGCCTCACCCCCTGCCCCTCTCCGAGGGAGAGGGGAGCAGAGGGCTAACACAACAACTGAATATTAGAAAGAAATTATGGCACTTATAAAACCTGTAAAAGGAATTGAACCCAAGTTTGGCAACAACTGCTACTTAGCCGAAAACGCAACCGTGGTAGGCGATGTGGTAATGGGTGACGAATGCAGTGTGTGGTTTAATGCCGTGGTGCGCGGTGATGTGCATTACATCCGCATGGGCAATCGGGTGAATGTGCAGGACGGTGCGGTTATCCATTGCACCTACAAAAAAGCAGCAACTACCATCGGCAATAATGTATCCATCGGGCACAATGCGCTGGTGCATGGCTGCACAGTTAAAGATAATGTGCTGATTGGTATGGGAGCCATTGTTATGGACAATGTGGTGGTGGAAGAAAACAGCATCATAGCTGCCGGTGCGGTGGTTCTGGAAAACACGCATGTGGAGAGCGGCTGCATCTATGCCGGTGTTCCTGCCAAAAAAGTAAAAACCTTAAATGCCGAACAAACCGCTACCCTTATTAAAGGCATTGCCGAAAACTATGTGATGTATTCAGGGTGGTTTAGAGACTAAGCAATGATGTTACCCTTATTGGCTTAAGGGTGTAAGTATCCCCCATTTTTTACCCTTTATATAATGATGCTGTAACACATACATAGTGATAGTTTAAGGCTCACATATTGTAGCTGTTACACTATCAACCTGTATGTCTTACACTATACAGATATAGTCCTAACACTAACATCTGTATAGCTTAACACTATCATACCGTGTGCTTAACAGGTACATACAGTATGCTTTACACTTACAATATGTTATGCTAAAGCATACTCAATGTTAGCCTTACCAATACCAAAAGCATAAAATGGATAGAAACAAATGCCTACTGCGCCAGCGTAAACCTCAGCGCAATCCCTGCGTTGGTATTGTCGGTAGGGAAGGAGGAGGAGATAACCGGCTTGGTGATAATCCGGTCGTAGAAAGCGCGGATGTTAAAGCGCGGGCTCAGCACATAGTCGGCCGAGAATTTAATGGTAGTCAGTTTTTGTCCGGCTGTAGGTTGGTTCACATCGTCCTCAATTTTGCGGATAATGGTTCGGTTGTCGCGTATGCTTAAATCAACACGCACGTTTACATCACTAACCGGTTTCTTTTTGCCTTTAGCCAACTTGATAGGGAATTTCACATTCTTGAAACGGTAGCCCAAGCCCATCACCCACTCTTCGCTTTTTATTTCGGTAACCTGAGTGTTTACCATGCTCAGTGAAAGTGTGCGGCTTTTCTTTAACTCAAATTTGGCAATCAGGCTGTTGTTAAACGTCATGTCAATACCAATAAACGGACTGAATTGCTCTGAAATAGTAATGGTTTGTATCGTGCGTTGCGGAATAAAGTTCTGGCTCGAATCCAATCCGTTGTTGGCAGGGTTGTAGTTAAGGTTAGTCATCCATGACGAAACCGCGTAGGTTGAACGGTAGGCATGACTGAATACAATGGACTTAAATATTTTCTTCATGAAGGGAAGTTTGCCCAGCCCGTCATACTTGGCACTCCAGTTTACCTTAGGCATTGCCGGGAAGGGCGACAAACCTATTTTATTGACATCCGTTTTAGAATAAGCAGCAAGGAAGGCAGGGATTAAAACATCCTGCGAAGTTTGGGTATAGCCAATCGGGAAGCCTTCTGAGTTTACTCCGGGCGAACCATTGATAGCTGCAATCCGGTCGGCAATAGGTTTGCGGTTAGCACGCAATTGTTCAAACGCTGCCGAAGTATAATCATCACTATTGCCCTCAAATGCAGTACCAAAGGTGTTCCACGAAACGCTGTAGCTACCATTGGTCATAGGGCTGTTGGAACGGAAATCCTGAAGCGTATCAATCCACTGGAAAAACTCGCTGTGGTTTTCGGTTTCGCTGTAATTCATGGTCAGGTCAACCTTAAGATTGGGCAAAGGTTCAACCGTAGCTCTTCCGTTCCAGGTAATGGCTTTGGTGGTAATGTATTGTCCGCTTACAATATCACTTTGGCTGAGCCAGTTGTTATCCCTTGCGCGGTAGCGTATATCGTTCTGGCTTCCGAAAATAAAATCCCAGCCCGGAGCCATTCTGTCACCCCAGTCCATACCCATATAATCCGTTTGCGGACGATAGCCCGGCAGCACTGTTCCGTTGGTTTGGTTGTAGGTGAACGAAGCATTTTTTACAGAAATCAACAGACGCGAAAAGGTGATACCAATACCATCCAGAACCTTTGGCGGGTCTTTAGGTGCTTTAAGTGAATCAGGAACCGGAGCCTTAGGATCTTTAGGCTTGGGCTTAGGTGCGGGCTTGTTCGACTGCGGCTGTCCGGCACGTTTAAAGTATTTTACCTTGTTGTAAAGCTGTGTAAAGTTCAGGTTTACGTTTCCTGTTTTGGTGTTGGAGTTGGAGATGGTGTTACCCAGACTTAATGCTGCCAGCGAAGCAGCGTTCCACATATAGGTAGAAGAGTAACCCACGTTGGAGTTTATAAAGTCAAAAATTGGCAGCTTGTTAATCGGCAAGGCATAGGTAACGTTGGTAGCATGTTGATACATAACCGTTCTTCCCCCGTTCTGCACGTTGTGCCAAACACTGTCTTTCCAGTAATCATACTCTTCTTTGTCATCTTTATCCACCTTGCCGGGAGGCTCGTCAATACGGGCATTATTGGTAGCGGTGAAATCTATTTTAAGAGCCTTGGTCAAATCATACTTAAAGGTGTAATACCTGTTCCACAGAAATGATTTGTTGTAGGTGGCATCAATAATCAAATCATCGGTGGTGGTGTTGCGCAGCTTCTGTTCGGCATAATCACGCAGCACATCATTGCGCACCCCAAAGTTGCTGGGCAGGTAATTGAAGTTGAAATCTTTTATCGGTTTCAGGTAGCCCGACTTAAAGTATCGGTCCGATGCTTTTACAAAGCGGTCTTTTTTCCTGGTGCGCAATGCCAGTTCTTCTTCCGCTTCTTTCAATGCCGAAGGTTTTTTATTGTCTTTCTTCAAGCTGTCAACTACGGCTTTGGCATCTTTCTCCTTTTTCTTTTTGTGTTCAATAATGCTGTCCGAAATCTTTTTCATGATTTTCAGTTTCGCAAAAGGGCGCACGTTCTTAGGGTTAGGATTGTAGGCGTAGTTGAGCGAGCCCCGATGCGACTTATCATTATTGAGTTCGTAATTAATATCGCGGCTTTCCATTTCGGTATAGGCATACGTTGCCGAGAAATTAGAAATATCAATCGGTGTAGGGAATCCAATGCCCTTGCCGCGCGTTCGCATCACGTTACTGAAGTTCAGACTTTGCCGCTTTACATAGCCCTGCGCAATTTCCTTCACTGCTTTGCGCGTTGAATCATTCTCGTTCTTCAATTCAATATCGGGGTTCAGAGGATTGTAGTGCGGATTGCTGAACGACTCGGAAATACTGTAGAACATCGGCAGTTTCACGCCAATCTTTTGCGGAATAAACTTGTCGAGGGCAACGGTGGTGGCAATGTCGTAACCCACGCTGTCGGTCCAGCTGCGCTGGTTCAGTTTTTCGTGTACCTGTCCCCAGCCGAAGGTGTGCAGGCCTGTACCTATGTTTACGGTTGCAAAATCGGCAAGCGTAATTTTTGCCTGCAGTCGCGCAGCCGAGCCGCTCTCGTTATTGAAATCGGTAAGGCGCATTTCATTTACCCAAATCTCTGCACATTTTTCTTTGCCGTCATCTGCATGCGGGTTTGATGCCTTTGGCGGGTTGCGGATACCAATCATGGCGGTGCGCACGTTGGCAAGGTTGGGGTTACCTACGATGGTAATTCTGTTATCGGGCTTATTGGGGTCGAAGGTGTAAAAAGGCTGCACCTGCGGAACGCCATTTGCTGTGCGCTCCTGCTTGGCTGCAAGCAGTACCTCAAACGGGAAATCAAAGAAATTGGAATCAGGCCATATTTTGGTGGAGTCGATACCGGGGTCGCCAAGCGGAGTAAACTTTAATGGTATCTCGTACTCGTAATAGTTGTTTACATAATCTGTTCCGAAACGGATAAAGCAGGTAAGGTCGCCATCGTTCACAATCTCTTCTCCACGCTGTTCTGCGTGTACAAACATTTTAAAGCGTTTGTATCTGCGCACATCAAACTGCACATTTTTAAAAGCTGCACGGGCATCACCATCATTCAGTCCGCACACACGCAATGAAAGCGATTGCTCGTTCAGTTGGCGCAGCGTGTTGCTGTTACCCTGATTGATTTGCTGACGCTGAATTCCGGGAGGCAGTTTGTAGTTGATAGGAATACGGTTTGAGTTCTGCTCAATGTTTACAGCACCCACATCAAACTCGGTATCATCGCTGTTATCAACGGGAACATATTCACCGGGCTCCAGTAACGAAAAATCATAAGGGCGCCACTCACCGCGCACCAGTTCCATTTTGGCAAAACGGCAAACAACGCTGTCTTCAAAACCGCGCATAAACAAACGCATAAAACGGATAGAACGAAAATCGGAAATACTGCCCACCACTTTATCGGGTTGGCGCACCGGAATACGGAACTGATACCAGGTAACTTCATTGCTTTGTCCGTTCAGCAAAGGAGGATTTACGGTAATCTTATCGGTGATGTAGTTTTGTCCTACCACCATGTCCTGCGGGCGCAGACTTACTTTGTACTGGTAATACGTCTCCGATTCACTCAGTGTATTGTCTTTGTTTACATCCTCTGCATTGGGAACTGTTGTTGCCGAAGTAGGGAAATCTTCGTTGGCAGATTCAGAAGCGGGTGAGTTGCCTTCAAGGTTGTTGTATTCTTTGTAGCGCCATAGAATAGAACGTTGTTCGGTATCGTAAGTATCGTTGCGGTAAAAAGTATAATCGTCTGAAGAGGGATCGGTAATTGCATTGGTATAGGCTTCGGAGTTCATTCCGTAAAGCGTAACTACTTCATCAAGGTATTGTTGTTTGAAGAAAGTATTTTCGGCAGTGTCAGACAAACCATCCAGACCAATATCCTGATAGGGGCGCGAAGCCGGGTCGTTGTCAAACGCGTTTACAATCTGCTGCACGTTGGGAACAATTCCCCATGCTGTTGTGTCGGTTGCATTGCCATTAGTCGGTGCCGGCAATCCGTTTTCAAAAGATTTACGTGAGTCACGCAAAATATCTTCCGATGTGTTTCCAAGGTTCAGATAAAAATCGCCACCGGTTGTGTTTAATGCGGTAGTTCCATCTGCTAAAGCAAACGGATCCATCATCCAGAACTGAACAAACTGAATGTTGGCCGCTTCAAAATCGTTAGGGTCAATTTTGCGCATGATACCGCCCCAGCGTGATTCAGGGTCGTTAAGCAACCCCGCTGAGTTGATACCCGCTGAACTCACAAATCCGCTTTGCGGT
This sequence comes from Chitinophaga pinensis, assembly GCA_945870105.1. GTDB lineage: Bacteria > Bacteroidota > Bacteroidia > SXHM01 > SXHM01 > SXHM01. The sequence goes on along the minus strand of CAMBRL010000011.1, from coordinate 19,810 downwards.
TTAGAGTCAAAATTATAAGGCCCTTTTTCTCTTGGATAATACGCCAAATCAAAAACGGTAAGTGCATTAATTTGTCCTGCCGCCACCTGCTGATTAGGGAACACTTCAGTTACCTGCACCATACGGGTAAAGTGATTACTCTGGTCGTCTTTGGTAATGTGGTCGGGTGTTAACTGGTTTCCGTCCTGAATAAATAAAGGGTCAATGATATACCAAGCCAGTTTCGCACGGTTCATCCCGTAACGTAAATCGTTGGAGAGGCTTGCCTCGGGAAATAAATCAGGTTGCCCCTGCGGAGTTGAAGCAATGCCCCAGGCCTGTACATTTTTGATGTCAATGAGCGTTTGCGTTCCTTCAAAGTCATCCATGTAAGAGATACCGCCATCCTGACTGATAGCTTTTGCATTGCCGGGAAGAAGTTGCGCAAACTCACCATTTACTGCAATGCTGGAAGGAGCTTTGGTATTGATGAGCGGAATTTTGTCCACTAATTTGGTAAGTAAACGCGATTCTTTTCTCCAGCTTCCGTCTAATCCCCAGATACTGTTTGCTATTGGCTCATCACCAATGTTTACTTTTTGAGTAAGCGGACGCTCGTTCATGTGCATGAACGTTCCGCCCAATTTGAAATTCTTATTAATAGTATAATCCAGATGCGTTCCATACAAGGTTTTGGTTTGTATGTTGAACATACTCTGGCTCTCTAAGTTAATACTGATAGGAGTTCCCGCATTCAGAATACTCTGGTTGATGATTTTTACACGCCCCAAGGTGTAGTCAACGGTATAGTCAGCGCCTTCGGTCAATGTTGTTCCGCCAGCGGTTACGCTTACCGAACCTTGGGGAACGTTAATCGCATTCAGCGGAATCTCTGAACCCGATTCGGATTTATAACTTCCGGAAATCAGGAAGCGGTTGAGTTGCGGCTGTTGAACAGCTTTCTGGTGAGTGGAGTCATACAGTATCTGGTAATCAAACTGGTCGGCCAGCTCAGGGTGAGGACCTGCTAAAATCTGTTGGCGCAAATGACTTCCGAATGGCTCCACAACCGGTAAAAAGATTCTTCCCGTTTGCGAATTGATAGTTAAGCCTTCCACATAATCGAAGTAACCATCGGGGACAGGGTCATTGTTTACGTTCAACTTATCTACGTTCAACACTTTCAGCAGAATTTTACTGCCGCTGTTCGGGTCATTTGTATTATTGGTAATAGCATTGTTGGGAAGGTAGTTCAGTCGCGTACCGCTGGCAAAGTTGTCGTACAATATATTCAGGGTAAAATCTTCGCGGTTCAGTTGGTAAGCGCCAAGCGAGTAAACGTTTTTCATCATCCAGTCCCACATAGGCAGGCGGGTGTTGAGTGTGGTACTCTTCAGCATTTTCAGGATAAGCGCACTGGGTGCAGCAATACCATCGGTTGAAAATTCACCCACCTGGTAAGTGGTTCCGTTCAAGGTATACTGGAAAGCAACAGCAAGAACCTCATCTGCATTCAGCGGGGTGCTTAATGAGATGTAACCCAAACGGTTGTTAATGGTGTATTCAGAGTTTTCGGTAAGTTTTCGTGCATTTTCAATTACCTCGTAATCGCGCGAGTTTTGCAGACCGGTGCTGAGTAGTGTGCTCGTTACCTGATTAATGTTGCGGATGGCAGAATAGGTAGAGGTAAGTTTACTGTAAAGGTTGTTGTTGTTATTGAAAGGGTAAGCTCCACCCTGATTGTTTTGAATAAAGGTTTGTCCGTCAGGATATTTTGAATTGTAAACAGCTATGTTTTCGCCCAGACCCTGAAACGGAACAATGTTTCGGGTATTATCAAAAATGGAGGTCTTGTTGGTTACATACACTTCCACTTTTGTAATGATTGCGTTAGAAGAAACAATAGGCAGATTTGCCAAAGCCACATCGTAATTGCTGCGGAAATATTCGGCAAGGAAATAGTGTTTGTTGGCTTCGTAGTTATCGCCTTTGATCTCAAACTTGGTAACCTGCGCACCGCCCTGCACATCTATGGTTTGTGATTTACCACGTTGTTGCGAGAAGATGCCGGTAACGGTAAGTCTTCCGAATTTCAATGCTGTTTTTATACCAAACAAACTCTGGCTTCCCTGAATAAGACTTCCGGTTAGCGGCAGGTTTACGTTACCGGCTTCAATCAACTGGATGATATCATCTTCCTCGCCCTGATAAGCGAGTTTCATCTGGTTGTCGAAGTCAAAGGTGGCTTCGGTATTGTAAGAAGTGGTGAGTTTCATTTTGCAACCGATATTTCCGGTTACGTTCATCTGAATCTTCTGGTCGAAATTGAAGGTGGTGTTTTTGCGCTGACGGATTGGAAGCGCAGGGTTGTTTACCTTGGAAGTGTTCCACCCGAAAATCAACTCTGCCGAACCTTGTGGTTTTATTTCAATAGGGCAATCACCAAAAATTTTGTCGAGCACCTTGCTGTTGATATTCAGTTTTGGTATCAGTGGTTTTTTAGCGTTGGCACTTTCTTCGGCTGAGCGTGATTCCCAGTATTCCTGTTCCTGCTTTTGTGCAACATAGCGTTGGTATTCATCAAAGGTCATGTAGGTGGGCGGCTTGGTGTTTTGTCCGCCTACTGTTTCGGTAATGATGTAGGTATTGGTTTCGGGGTCGTACTCTACATTTGTCTCCACATTTGAGGGATTTGCCATTTGCAGACTTGGTGTGCTATCGTTACCGGGTTGCGGAGCATAATTATCGGAGAAAGGATATTTGAGGGTATCAACGGGAGGGGTATCAACGAGAAAGATTTCGGGTTCGATTGTTAAACTCAACGCAGAAGAAGCTTCGGCAATTTCAAAAAGCATTTCTTCGGGAAGCACAGCCGCGCCCGAGAACCACACCACAGGCAGTAGGGCAATAACAGGAGCAAAACGAAGAATGTTTTTTGAAAGTGGTTTCAAAAGTTTTTCCCTTTACAGATTATTCAACGCTGTTTTAATAATGTCTTCCACGGGTGCGGTATTTCCTTTTTCTTTCAGTGCTTTGTCTACTGCTTTTTCGGCAACTGCTTTTGCAAAACCAAGCATCACCAAAGCCGATAACGCCTCTTCGCGCACTTTATTGTGTGGCCCCGAAAATATTTCTGAAGGCAGACCTTCTTTGGCAAGTTTATCTTTCAGGTCAATGAGAATACGTTCAGCAGATTTTGGTCCAACCCCTTTTACAGCGCGCAGACGGTTGAGGTCGCGGGTAACAATGGTTTTGTGCAGTTCTTCGGGGCTCATAGAAGAAAGAATCATCCGGGCAGTAGCCGGACCAATTCCGGAGACAGAAGTTAGCTGCAAAAACAGTTCACGCTCGGCTTTATCGGCAAAACCGAAGAGCACGTGTGCATCTTCGCGGATGGCGAGATGGGTGTAAAGTTTCAGTCTTCCGTTCTCAGGAAGTTTAGAAAATGTATTCAGGGAAATGTTAAGGAAATAGCCGACACCATTACAGTCAATAACCGCATGGGCAGGGGATTTTTCCACCAACACACCTTCAAGATGGGTGATCATGAATTTATCAGTTTTTTAGCTTAAAACGGGTAAAAGTTCAGATCGATAAGTGAAGGATTTAGGGTTAGTTTTCGGGTCGTTTTTCTGAAAAGGGTTGTAAAAGTAGTAAAAATATATATCCTGCCAAATCCGTTGGGCAGGGTTTTCGGGGTTTTCGACTAACGGGGATTTCTTTCAGGAAGACGGACTTGTCCTAAAAAAGATTTAGGTAAAACTTAAGACAAATGCGAAAAACTATATAGATTTTAAACGTACCCAGCCTTGGTTTTTTTTCAGGTCAAGGAAATGCTTAACGTTTTGCTCCTTTTCACCCATTAAAATGAAACAGCCAGCGATGTTGTTATAAAATAGTTTTGTGCTGCCGGTTTGTTGTCCAATGAAAAGATATTGTCTTTGCTTGCAAATGCACGTCCTTCAATTCTCCACATGATATTTTCACGGAACAAGTAATCAAAGTTAAGCGAATAACCCAGCGTTTGAAAACCATTGGGTGTGCCTGTAGCAATTAGTACGCCTTTTGAATCGCTGTAGTATTCGCCTCTTGCAGCTATATTAAACTTAGAAGAAGGACTTACTCTCAACATCAACACAGGAGTGTACCAGGTGTTATAATCGCTGCTGCCTTTTGCAGTTTGCTCGGCACCGAAATCAAACCCGGCAGTTATCCCAAATTTTTCGTGTAACTGGAAGATGCCATAAAAATTATGGAAGTAGCGCATCTGGCGGGTGCTGTCGGGTTTGTCGCTTCCAATGAATGAACTACTGTTGAGTGTAATCTTTGAATTGGGTTTGAAGGTAATCTGATGTCCGAATGCGGGCATGTTATTTCCATTTACTCTGTAGATGCGCTGCCAACCGTTAAGCACCAGAGCACTTAAAAACCATTTTTCGTTATCGGAGGTGTAGCCGATTTTTACACCGCTTTCGTAGTAAGGTGAGTTATCTGCCAAAATACCGCGAGTTAAATTCCAGCAATCTTTACCTACAGCACTTTCAAAGCCAATGTGGGAAGCGAAAATACCGGCATCTACCCACAGGTTTTTCTTTGCTGAAATTTTTATACCTGCATTTGCTTCCAGAATATTTTTCAAAACTCCGGGCTCTGCTGCAAGATTATCATTACTGTATGTACCTGCCATAAGAGCAATGTTGGCTCTTACTCTGCTGCTGTTGTAAGCCAGTTTTACGAAACCGAGATTTAAGTTAAACTCATTGTGGCGGTTGAATGAATAGACAAACGGTTGGCGGTTATGGTTGCCCGGATTTGCAAAATCATAGCTGTAATAGGTTTCTATATATCCTGAAAAAGATAGTGACCGGGTGCTGTCTTTTTGCGCACTTGCAGGGTTGGAAATAAAAAAAGAAAAATTGAAAATTACATATGCTGCGATGATTTTGTAAAGATTTTTCATGATGAAAATTTATTTAAAAATCTTTCGAACTTCTTACCTCGCTCTGCTTCTTCCTTGATTACTTGCCGGTATATTTATTCCTGAACTTGCGGTAAAGTTGTTTCTGGTGGTTATCAAGGTCTAATTTTCTACCCTTGATAAAAGCCATTTCCACATTGTTGGTGCGCATGTCCAAGGCATCGCCCGATGAAACAAAAAGTGTTGCGTCTTTGCCGCCTTCCAGTGTTCCTGCTGTTGCATCAATGCCCAGAATTTTGGCGGTATTGAGGGTAATTGCTGAAAGGGCTTGTTCTTTGGTAAGTCCATAAGCAACGGCAGTTCCGGCTGTAAAGGGCAGGTTTCGCATTCCGGCAGTTTCCATTCCGCCCATGTAACTCAGGCAATAGAGTACACCTGCATCCTGCAATATTTTCGGGGTTTTGAAAGGAAGATCAATATCGCTGTCGGGCGAAGAAGGCAAATCGTGAACACGGTCTAAGACCACTGCCACATTGTTGTTTTTCAAAACATCGGTAACCAGCGAAGCATCCTTGGCACCAACAATAACCAAATGCGGAACAGCAAAATTTTTGGCAAAATAAACTGCTTCAATAATGTCTTTGGCAAGTGTTGCATTGATGAATAATCTTTTCGCTCCAGTAAAAACGCCTTTCATGGCTTCCATGCGTATGTCTAATTCGTTTTGTCCGTTTTGGCTGTAGGCTTTTGCATCGGCAAAAAATTTCTGAAGCACAGCAATGCGTTTTTCATATTCTTCGTTTTTCTTCATTGGTTCGGGTTCGCCCCACCAGCCGCCTGCGGAGTAGCGTGCCGGCCAGTTGACAAAAATGCCATCATCGGTTTTGTAAACGGCATCTTCCCAGTTCCAGCCATCAAGAGTAAATACGGAAGATGTTCCTGAAATAAGTCCGCCACGCGGAGCAACCTGTGCCAGTAAAACCCCGTTGGTGCGGATGGTAGGAATGATTTTAGAATCGGTGTTGTAAGAAATTTCGGAGCGCACATGGGGATTGATAGAACCCACATCTTCAAAATCGCGGGTAGAGCGAACTGCATCAATCTCTACCAGACCAAGTGTTGTGGAAGGCGCAATAAACCCGGGATAAACCTGTTTTCCGTTGATGTCAATTACTTCATCACCTAGTTGTCGGGTGTAATCTTTCGCATCGCTTACAAATAGGAGTTCACCGTTTTCAAAACCAATTGCCGATTTTTCAATCACAGTTCCGTTGCCGATGTGTGCTGTTCCGTTCAGCAGAACAATTAGTTTTTGCTGTGACTTGGCAGGGGTTTGAGCGAATATCTGTGAAGCGGAAAGCAAACAGATTAAAGTGTAAAATAGATTTTTCATTCTTTTATTTTTAAGCGTTGCTTTCACACTTCCTCGCTCAAATGTCCACAGGACATTTGCCGTGCTCAGGGTGACAAACGCAAGTTTATTTAATTATTAATTTTCGTTTTCCATTGTATCGCAGTGATACAATTTCTCTTCTTTCTTTTCAGGTTTTTTTGTTTGCTCACCGCCTTTTTTTGCGGCAATCATTTTCTGAATCAGTCGTGCGCGTTCTTTGCGGACTTCATCACGCAGGAGTAAATCTCTATCTGCATCGTAGTAGCAAACGCCATCTACAAATGTTTTTTCAGCACGTGCATAAATTGAAAGCGGGTTGTCGCTCCACAGCACCACATCAGCATCTTTGCCTTCTTTGATGCTGCCCATGCGGTTATCCAAATGCAAAAGTTTCGCAGGATTAAGCGTTACCATTTTTAAAGCATCTTCTTCGCTCATGCCTCCGTATTTCACAGACTTTGCAGCTTCCTGATTCAGTCTTCTTCCCATTTCGGCATCATCGGAATTGATGGCAACTGTAACACCTTGTTCATGCAGAATTGTTGCGTTGTAAGGAATGGCATCAACCACTTCGTATTTATAAGCCCACCAGTCGGAGAACGTAGAAGCACCCACACCGTGCGCTTTCATCTTGTCAGCCACTTTGTAGCCTTCAAGAATATGCGTGAAGGTGTTGACTTTAAATCCCATTGAGTCCGCAACGTGCATGAGCATATTTATTTCGCTTTGCACGTAGGAGTGACAGGTGATGAAACGTTTTTTATTCAGGATTTCAACCAAGGCATCCAGTTCAATATCTCTTCGCGGAGCAAGCTTCGATAGAGTTTTATCGTTACCACTAAATAATTTTTCATACTCCTTTGCACGGATAAATGCATCGTAATACACCTGCTCAACGCCCATTCTGGTTTGCGGAAAACGAACGGTTCTGTCATCACCCCAGTTGCTTTGTTTTACGTTTTCACCCAATGCAAATTTTATGAAACCATCTGCATTTTCAATTTTCATTTTCTCGGGTGTTAGTCCCCATCGAAGTTTTATCAATGCACTTTGTCCGCCAATAGGATTTGCAGAACCGTGCAGCAGTTGCGAAGCCACCACACCACCTGCAAGTTGACGGTAGATATTTATGTCTTCTGAATTTACAACATCGCCAATACTTACTTCAGATGAAGAAGCCTGTGCACCTTCGTTTACTCCTTTGCTGATGGCGATGTGCGAGTGTTCATCAATGATTCCTGCAGTCAAATGTTTGCCTGTTCCGTCAATCACTTTTGCATTTTCTGTTCCTGAAATATTTTTTCCGATTACAGCTATTTTACCGTTTTCAATCAGCACATCGGTGTTTGCCATTTTGCCTGAACTCTCGTTGGTCCAAACGGTAGCGTTTTTTATTAAAACGGTCTCCTGTTTGGGTTGCTCGCTCCAGCCAAAAGCTGTGAAGGGATAAACAAGTTTGCCGATTTCTTTTGGCTTGTTATCGGTGCTGTCTTTTTTTGCTTTTTCTACAAATGCATCTTTGTAAACTGCTTTCCAGTCGGTCCAGGTTCCGGCAGGCAACTGGCATCTTCCGCTCAATTGTTTTCCTTCTATAACACCGCTCATGCGGATTAAATCTGTTTTCCCTTTTTCAACAGGAAATGAAAGCGAAACCATTTTTTTATCCACTGAAATATCGCCTGAAGTAGGAACGGTATCAGAGTAAAAAATTTTAAGTGATGGTTTGCGTTCTTCACCTTCAATCTTAAGTTTGTAGGTTACGCTGCCACCGATTGTTATGTCATACGTTCCGCGAATATCCTGCACTTCCAATGTGTTTACTTTGTAAGAAATTCCGTCCACCCAGTTTTCGAGAATGATATTTTTCTTATCGAATATATTGGTAGAAGTGATGATGAAATTGGCTTTCAATCCTGCTTTCAGACTGCCGACAGCATTTTCAACACCAATTAATTTTGCAGGACTGTAGGTAATTGCTTTCAGTGCTTCAGTTTCTGAGAGCCCGTATTCAATGGCTTTGCGCAGGTTTTTCCAGAATTTGGAAAGATCTTTCAATCCATCAGCCGTGATGGCAAACGGGATTTTATTTTTTTCAAAAGCAGCCAAATTGGTTGGCGCCATTTCCCAGTTTTTTAAATCGTCAAGGTTTACAATCAGTGCATCATAGGGGTCTTCTACATCATAAGGGTCTGGAAAATTCATCGGCAAAATGTAGGATGCATTGGTTGCTTTTATTTCATCCATTCTGCGGTATTCGGTGCCGCTGCCTTTCAGAATATATTGCTTACCAAACTCATCACCAACTTTATCTGCGCGCAGCGCTGAAAGAAAATCATCCGTTTCAAAAATCTGGGGAAGCAATTGGATTTCGTTCCATGATTGCAACGAAAGGTTTTTTTCAGCTGTAGTATTCTGAGCATACCATTGCGCATCAAAATAAGTCTGACGCAACAGCGCAATAGAGCCCATGAGCGAAGATGGATAATCCTGTGTTGAGTTTCCTTTTTTGAAAGAATAACAAGCTGCTGCTTTTTCTTTCAATAACAGTTTGTTGTCTTTTCCTTCGCCCAACGAAACAAATGCGGAAGTGCCGCGTGCAATGCCATCCTGCTGCAATGTAAGAACAGAACCGAAACCGTTTTTTCTCAGATCTTCAGCTTTTTTTGTATCAACAGAAAATACGGAAGCAGCATTGACTTCAGGCTTCAGCGCCTGATTCCAGGCGTAAGCACCTTTTGTTTTACTTTCCATTTGCGGGCCGGGACCTGCGTTTTCTTTTTTCGCTTCGGGTAAGCCGTAAGAGGTGTAAATATCTACCAATGAAGGATAAATGAATTTACCTTTCAGGTCGTTGACCACAGCTCCTTCAGGAATTTTAATCCCTTTGCCGGCAGCTTCTACTTTACCTTCTTTGATGAGCAGCGTTGCGCTGTCAATTCTGGTCTGGTAATCAGTGAAAATGGTGGCGTTGGTGAACGCATAGTATAGCTTATTGTTCTCGCGTGTTCCGTTCACGGGAAAAGTTTCCTGTGCGGATGACAGCAGGCAGTAAGCAGGTAGTAGACAGAGAGTGAGAAGAATTTTTTTCATGCGAAAAAATTATTGTTGAAGAGCCAAAGATAGAATTTGAAAGGAATTAGGGCTTGTTAAAAAATGCAAAAACCTTTACCATCTTTAGTAAAGGTTTTTGCAAAAAAATTAATGAGGTTAGTATTAAAGAATCAACATTGCATCTCCATAGGTGAAGAAACGGTATTTTTCTTTTACAGCTTGTCTGTAGGCTTCCATCAGGAAATCAAAACCCGCAAATGCAGAAACCATCATCAGCAAGGTTGATTGTGGTGTATGGAAATTAGTAACCATGCAATTTGCAACATTGAAATCATAAGGAGGAAAAATGAATTTGCTGGTCCAGCCATCGTAAGGTTTTACGTGACCTGTTGTAGCAACCGATGATTCAATCGCACGCATCACCGTTGTTCCAACTGCGCAAACTTTTTTCTTGTTGTCTTTTGATTTGTTGATGATATCGCAGGCTTCCTGAGTAATGATTACCTGCTCGGAATCCATTTTATGTTTGGTCAAATCTTCTACTTCCACAGGGCGGAAAGTTCCCAATCCAACGTGCAGTGTTACTTCTGAGAAATTCACACCTTTCAGCTCAAGGCGCTTCAGCAGTTCGCGGCTGAAGTGCAGACCTGCAGTTGGTGCAGCTACAGCACCTTCGTGTTTTGCAAACACAGTCTGATAGCGTTCTTTATCTTCTTCTTCCGGTTTACGTTTGATATATTTTGGCAGTGGAGTTTGTCCCAGAGCTTCAATTGTTTTTTTGAACTCAGGATATTCTCCGTCAAAAAGAAAACGCAATGTTCTTCCGCGTGAAGTAGTGTTGTCAATTACCTCAGCTACCAATGAATCATCATCACCGAAATACAGTTTGTTACCGATACGGATTTTACGTGCAGGGTCAACCAAAACGTCCCAAAGACGGCTTTCGCGGTTTAGTTCGCGCAACAGAAATACTTCAATGTTTGCACCGGTTTTTTCTTTGTTACCGTAAAGACGGGCAGGGAAAACTTTGGTGTTGTTCAATATCATTGTATCGCCATCTTTGAAGTAATCTTTGATGTCTTTAAACAGTTTGTGCTCTATAGTTTTTTTCGCACGGTTTAAAACCATAAGACGGGCTTCGTCCCTGTTTTTAGCAGGGTGCATTGCTATAAGATCGTTGTTGAATTTGTATTTAAACTGGGATAATTTCATATTAAGTTACGGCTTAATTTATTAGTGAATAATTTTTGAAAAGGGGTGCGAAGATAATACAAGAAAAAGCCAATGGCGGAAATATTTTATAAACCGCTATTTTCCAGTGGGGTTACAGTTAAATTTTGCCTGAAATCATCCATAGAAATAGCATTTTCAAGCCTGAAATTTCCTGAGCGGGTGCGACACAGATTCTCAAGGTAGCCACCGGAGTTTAATGCCTTGCCAAAATCAAAGGCAAGCGATCTGATATATGTGCCTTTGCTACACACTACCCGAAAATCAATTTTTATCAGTTTTTCTTCTTTGCGGATGGCTGTAATTTCAAATTGGCTTATGGTTATTTTTCGAGGTTCCAGTTTGGCTTCTTTACCTTTGCGGGCAAGGTCATAAGCACGATTGCCTTCTATTTTCAGTGCTGAAAAAATAGGAGGAAGCTGTTCTATCTCACCTAAAAACTGTTGGATGGCAGCATATATGTTTTCATCCGTAATGTGTTCTGTAGGAAACCATTTGTCAATGGGTTTTTCCAAATCGTAGCAAGGTGTGGTAGCGCCAATGGCAAATGTTCCGGTGTATTCTTTTTCATCTGCCTGGTATTTGTCTGCATTCTTGGTTTCTTTTCCCGTGCAGATAATCAAAACACCCGTGGCAAGTGGGTCAAGTGTTCCGGCATGGCCGACTTTAGGTTTAGAAGTTGGAGGTTGGAGGTTGGAAGTTGGAGCGGGAAGATGTTTTATCATGTTGCGCACTTTATGCACCACATCAAAGGATGTCCAGCCCAAAGGTTTGTTAATGAGTATTACTGCACCTTCTCTGTAATTGACAGGCATTACATGATTTTAAGTTCGTAACCCATAGCAAGCAATACAAGCAAGAATAAGCCAAGGACAATTCTGTACCAGCCGAAAACTTTGAACCCGTATTTGGTAAGGAAGGAGATGAAAAATTTGATGGCAAACATGGCAACTATAAACGCTACCAGATTTCCGAACAAGAGAATATCAAGGTTGTCGGTGGTAATTTCTTTATAACCTTTCAACATTTTATAAGCTGAGGCGGCAAACATGGTTGGCACTGCAAGAAAAAAAGAAAACTCAGCTGCGGTTTTGCGGTTGAGTCCCTGGGCCATTCCACCTATAATGGTTGCGGCAGAACGTGAAACCCCGGGTATCATGGCAATGCACTGAAAAAACCCGATAAATAATGCTTTTTTATAATCTACTTTTTCTTCGGGGTTTTCTCCCTCTCTTTTGGAGAGGGTTGGGGAGAGGCTAAACCATTTGTCAACGAACAAGAGAATGATACCACCAATTAATAATGAAGAAGCAACCACCCAAACATTTTCTAAAAGGCTATCAATAAAATCACCAAGCAGAAAACCAATGACAGCAGCCGGAATAAAGGCAACTAACAGTTTGTAATAAAAATCAAGCGACTGAAAAAAGCGTTTCCAATAAAGCACCACAACAGAAAGAATTGCTCCGAACTGAATATTTACTTCAAAAATTTTAACAAAAGAACTTTCGTTAATGCCCATAAATGCCGAAGCAATAATCATGTGTCCTGTTGAGGAAACCGGAAGGAATTCGGTTATTCCTTCAACGATGGCGAGAATAAGGGCTTCTAAGAATGACATTGGCTGTTACCCTCTCCTTTGTAGAGGGTAGGGTGAGGCTTTAGTCTTTCGGTTTTTTCATGATTGCAAAAATCTCAATCACAAAGCCGGTAATTACAACAATTGGAGCGAGTGTAATTCTGCGGAAAGAAAAAATCTCTTCGCTGAAAACATTAGGGTCTTCAGAACCTCCGCCTGTCATAAGGATAAAGCCGGTTACGATAAAACCTAAACCTACTAAAAGAAGGATGTAGTTTTCTTTTCCGAAGGCAAGGTCAGATTTTTTATTTTCAAGTTCTTTGGCCATTGTTATTAGTTGTTAGTCTATTAGTAATATAAATCGTCTCCTTTCAGTTTCAAATATTTGCGGACTGCGAATGTAGTGGAAAGCCATGAAATAAGTGCACCGGCAGCAACTACGCCTGTAAAAAGTATTGCGGTAATTACAAATTCCTGTAAGGCAAAAAGTTCTGGTGCTGAGTTTCTGACAAACAGAATTACAAAAAGCAACATGATGTTTGCTATTCCCGCGCCAATCAAACCTCTGAGAATTCCGGTAACTACAAATGGCTTGCGGATAAATTCCTGCGTTGCTCCAACCAGTTGCATACTCTTAATAATAAAGCGTTTTGAATACACCGAAAGACGGATGGTGTTATTAATTAACGCCACCGCTACAATGCTCAGCAGGCCGCAGAAAATTAAAATCACAAAACCCATTTTGCGCACGTTGCGGTTAATGACTTCTACTAACGATTTCTGATAATAGACTTCATGCACTTTTGGGTCTTGCATTAGTTCGGCTTCCATTTTTGCAAGACTGTCGGGGTTGGCATAATCGGCTTTAAGGCGCACATCAATGGAAGGCAGTAGCGGATTGTATCCTAAGAACTCAACAAAGTCTTCACCCAGATCTTCTTTCAGGCGAATGGCTGCTTCGTCTTTGCTGATAAATTTGGTGGATTTTACACTGGGTCTTGCATCCATAAATTTCTGCAATTGCAGCATGTCAACTTCCTTGGTATTGTCTTTCATGATAACGGAAAAGCCTATGTTTTCACGTACATAAATGGAAAGCGTTTGTGCATAAAGCATTATGAGTCCCAGAATTCCGATGAGAAATAGAACCAATGAAATACTGACTACTGCAGAGATATTGGAGTTGCGGACTTTTCGCTGATGCGCTTTTTCTTCGTCTGTCATAATTTTTAAGCGCGGCTAAATTAGGAAAAACAAAGTTGCTGTTGCATCAAAAAATAACGTCATGCTGAACTCGTTTCAGCATCTCAGACCCTGAAACAAGTTCAGGGTGACGAACAGACTATTATTTCAACACTTTACTCTGGCAAACAAAATCCGATTTAGGAATTTCGGTTTTGGCAATGGCATTGAAACCACCTTCCACTTCAGTGAAATTTCGGTAGCCGCGCGCCTGCAAAATACTTGCTGCTATCATGCTGCGGTAGCCTCCGGCACAGTGCATAAAGAAATGTTCGTCAGGGTTAATGTCTTTTACCCATTCGTTGATATATGCAAGAGGTTTGCTATAGGCTTCGTTGATGTGCTCGGCTGCATACTCTGTTTCTTTGCGGATATCCACCACTTTGCTTTCACCGTGTTTGTATTGACCTGCAAACTGTGCAGGTGTAATGCGGTTGATGGTGTCGGTTTGTTTTCCTGAATCGAGCCAGGTTTTTATTCCGCCTTTCAGATGTCCGAGTATATTATCAAAACCAACACGGCTAAGGCGGGTAACGGTTTCTTCTTCTTTGCCAGGGTCGGTTACCAAAAGTAAAGGCTGTTTTACATCAGCAAGTAATGCGCCCACCCAGGGAGCAAAATCACCATTCAGTCCTATGCTCACTGATTGTGGAATAAAACCTTTCCAGAACTCGTTATTGCTGCGGGTATCTAAAATCAATGCGCCTGTTTCTTCGGCTGCTGCTTCAAACTCAGTGGCAGAAAGCGCACGCATTCCATTATTTAAAACATTTTCAAAACTGTCGTAGCCTTTTTTGTTCATGGCCACATTCATTCCGAAATAGGCAGGTGGGGGAAGCAAGCCATCTGTAACTTCTTTTACAAATTCCTGCTCGGTCATGTTGGCACGCAGGGCATAATTAAATTGCTTTTGGTTGCCGATGGTAGAAACAGTTTCCTTGCTCATGTTTTTTCCGCAGGCACTTCCGGCACCGTGTGCAGGATACACAATCACATCATCTGCCAGCGGCATTATTTTTTCGTGCAATGATTTATATAGCGTGGCAGCTAACTGCTCCATAGTCATGTTGGCGGCTTTCTGTGCCAGATCGGGGCGACCAACATCGCCTATAAACAAAGTATCGCCCGAAAAAATGGCATGGTCTTTTCCGTTTTCGTCAATCAGCAAAAAGGTGGTGCTTTCCATGGTGTGACCGGGAGTATGCAGCACTTTTATCTTTACGTTGCCGAGCTCAAAAATCTGTCCGTCTTTAGCGCTGATGCAATCAAACTCACACGATGCATTGGGTCCGTAAATAATAGGAGCGCCAGTTGAACGGCTCAGGTCAACATGTCCGCTTACAAAGTCGGCATGAAAATGTGTTTCAAAAATATATTTCAGTTTTACCCCATCGCGTTTGAGGCGGTCTAAGTAAGGTTGTATCTCGCGCAGCGGGTCAATAATGGCCGCTTCGTCCTTGCTGGTTATATAATAGGCGCCTTGTGCAAGGCAGCCGGTGTAGATTTGTTCGATGTTCATGGGTTAATCAGTTCAAAGTTGAAAGTCCAAAGTTGAAAGTTTGTAGTACAAAGGTGCAAAGATGTTTTGAAACGGGCAGTTACATTTGTTACAATTATCGCAACAAGGAATTAAAACTTCCCAAACATTTTATCCACCGCCACGGTGCGAAAATCAAAAATTTCTTTCAGTTTTCCTCTTATAAAAAGTGCGTTGGCTATTACTCCCAGAAATCCCAAAGGTGGCTGATAGCTTACAATATCGGTCATCAGCACCCCGCCTTCAATGGCTTCAACCTTATGCTGATGATGCCACATAGCATAAGGTCCCATGCGTTGCTCGTCTACAAAATAGCGGTGCTTTTCAACATGGGTTATTTCGGTTACCCAGGTCATTTTTATGCCCATGAGCGGACTAACTTTATAGGAAATAATCATTCCAGGATACATTTTTTCAGGAAGGTTTGCCCCTGTTATTTCAAAGCCCATATAGGCTGGTGTAATTTCTTTCAGGTTTTTTGGTGAGGAGATAAAATCCCATACCTGTTCCACCGAAGCGGGTATTTTCTGTGTTGCAGTAAACTGATAAAATGCCATAATTCTTTAACGATTAAGGTGCCAAAATGCTGCATTAAGCAACGTTGCAAAACTTACCCATGCCAGGTAGGGTATTTGCATATCAGCAGCTGTTGGCGAAAGCTTGTGAAACCGTATAATCATATTCAGAATACAGCCCCAAAGCAATGCTATTTCAATAAGGGCTATATCAGGGCGATGGAAATAAAAGAACAGAAAACTCCAGCTGAAATTAAGAAAAAGCTGAACCCCGAAGATAGTGAGAGCTGCTTTGCGCATTTCGCTTTCAGGAGTTTGCAAAATCAGGTAAAGCCCTATGCCCATTAAGATATAAAGGGTAGTCCATGCCGGACCAAAAACCCAAGAAGGAGGATTGAAAAATGGTTTTTGCAGCGTATCAAACCACCCGTTCATGCCGCTTGCGGTGGCTATGCCCGATGTAAATCCTACAAGTAAAACCCCTGCTATGCAGGCTGTCAGTTTAAACCATTTGATGTTTGCCATAGAGCTGTTATTAGTAAAGGTAAACAAACAGGGTGTGGGAATGTTCAGGGGGCTGAGGTTACACCTTCTCAATCAGCACCACTGCATAGGCCGAAACACCTTCTTCCCTACCTACATAGCCCAGTTTTTCGGTGGTGGTGGCTTTAATGGAAAGGTCTTCTTCGCTGATGCCCATTACCTGCGCAAGCACCTGTTTCATTTCAGGTATAAACGGGTTTATTTTTGGGCGTTGCAGGCAAATGGTGCTGTCAATATTGCCTATGGTGTAGCCTTTTTCGGTAATCAGTTCTACTACTCTTTTCAACAGAATTTTGCTGTCGATATTCTTGAACTCGCCTGCCGTATCGGGGAAATGAAAACCAATATCACGCATATTGGCTGCGCCCAGCAGGGCATCGCAGAGAACGTGAATCAATACATCGGCATCGCTGTGGCCAAAAGCCCCGTGGGTGTGGGGTATTTGTATACCTCCCAGCCAAAAAGGGTGACCTTCTCTCAGTTGGTGAACATCAAAGCCGAAGCCGGTGCGGATTTTTGCCATCAAAAAACTTAATGGCTACTTTGTTTTGTCCACTTTTTGGGAAGCCCGACAGTTTTCAGCATTTCATTGGCTTTTTCTAATTTGTCAGGAAACAAAACAACATCTTTATACTTATTCAAAGACTTATCAATCCGCACAATGGGGATTTTTCTTTTCTTTAGTTCTTTGATAATTTTCATACTGCAAATTTAGTTATTTCTTTCTTTTTACAAGAAATCCGTCATAGTCAACACCTTTTTTGAAGGTTTCCCAATCATTATTTCGTTGCCCTAATATTTCAAAGTCGTGGGTTATTTCAGAGAGGTATTTTGTAATGCCCATTCTGTATAGCCTTGTCCGGGCTTTTGTGCTACCTGTTGCATAAATCCATGCATCTGGGTATTTATCGGTAAAAGCATAAACGGTGGCTGCAACTGTTGCTAATACTTTTTCGCTGTCGCCATTGTTAGAAATTGCCAAATCATCAATTTCTCCGGTTAAATGGTCTTTGTCGCCAAAGGCAAGATTATAAAGCCCTTTTAAATTTGTTGGCGACAGCTGAACCATTTTAACAATGTTTCCCTTAGTTCCTTCACTTACAAATTCAAAAGCTGTTAAGTCGCTGTCTGCTGCTAATGGATACTGTGGTAATTTCACTTTGTTAATTTTTTTCGACTACAAATATAAATGTGATTTGCAATAACCAAATCTTTACCACCATTCCAAAGTTTACGCTAACCGTTATATTATTCAGAATTCATATTTACAATACGCCTTTTGTTAGGTGTTGCACCCTGTTTTTCAGAAGCAAAATGGCTGATTACATACATGCCATAAAGTGTTTTGTTTACAAAACACCTGCTGCCATATCGGACAGTATGCATTTTGCTTAGAAATTATGGTCTGTTATACATTGCAAACTGCATTTTGCTTACAAAATGCTTAATGTCATATATGCCATTGCTTATTTTGAAACCAAAACACGCTCTGGCATATATGACAGACCGTGTTTTGTAAAGAAAACAGCCGCTGCAATATATGCCAGCGTGTGATTTGTATAGAAAAGGCGCGGTGGCATTGTTGAAAATCAGATGATTAAGTGATTTATGCCTCACCCGCAGGCAGCAACCCTAATTCTTAGGTGCAGCAGAATACCGCCCGTATTTTAATATACAAAACCAAGGACCAAATGAGCAGACTTGGGAAGTGGAGATATTGTAGTAAGTGAGTAGAAATAAAAAAGCCCCGCAAATTTGCGGGGCTTTTTTTATTAGAAGTATTTAAGTAAAATTATTCGGCAGTACCGCCTGAGTTGGTGCTCGGTGGTGGGAAATTTAAAACTATTGAAATTCTTAAAGTGTTTTCAAGAGGGTGACGTTGCTGTGTTGGAATTAAATAAGCGAAATCAAAATGTACAATTGTAAAACCAGCACTAAACCCAAGAGTAAGATATTTACGGTTTCCTTTTGTAGCATGCTCATTAAAATACCCCCCCCTAATAGCGAAATATTCATTGTATTTAAATTCCAACCCCGCAGAATACGTGAATTCTCGCATTTCTTCTTTGAAACCACCTGGAGCATCACCAAAACTTTGTATCATTCCTGCAGGAACGCTTACGTTAGGGTTTTTGCCAGCCGCAATCTCGTAATAACCATTTCCGTCAGGTATTGGATTGCCGGATGAATCACGAGCTAAAGTCGGAGGGGTAGGCACCAAGAGTTTATTGATGTCAATCATCAATGCTAATGAATTATCATCGTCAAATTGAACCTTATAAGAAGGACCTAAACGCAAATTGATTGGAATAAAATCCTTCTCAGAGGTTTGAGTATAAGATACTTTATTCCCGATATTTGAGATATTCAAGCCAAAAGCAAATTGCGAATCATATTTGCCAATTTTAATCTCTGGCTTTACAATGTAAATACCAACATCACCTGCAACTGCACTCGCAGCTTTTGTAGCAGCACCTTCAACCGAAATACCGCCTGTAAGATTTGAGTTTACATAGCGCAGGGCAATACCCATAGAAACGTAATCAGAAAGTTTGCGAGAATACGCTACATCCAGTGCAAATTCGTTAGGGCGGAAGTTGCCGATTACGTTACCAACGTTATCGGTAAACGTAATATCACCCAATGAAAAATAGCGTAGTGAACCAGCAAGCACTTGCCCAAACTTTGGATTCCCAAATCTACCATAGCCTGATACATAGGCAAGATTAATATCGGGAACCAATTTACGCAACCATGGAGTGTAGGATATATTGAAACCTAATTTACTATCAATAAGTTTGTTTGTACCAACCTCTCTATATTTAATAAAGGAAAGCTTGCCCGGATTCCAGTGAATGGATGCTGCATCAGGGTCTGATGCTACACCCACATCACCCATTCCACCTGCCCTTGCATCAGGAGTAATAATAAGGAATGGAACTGCTGTTGTAATGGTGTTGATTTGTCCGAGCAAATCATTGTTTGTTGCCTGAGCAAAAGATTTTTCACTTTTTAAAATTGAAGCGAATAAAATTAAACCGGCTGCTGTTAAAACAAGTTTGTTTTTCATCTGATTTTTTTTGAAGGATTGCAAAGATAGATTTATTTGTGATTTATTTTTTTAGTTGGAAGTTGGAAAGTCTAAAGTCCAAAGTTTGAATATTGAACATTGAAACATTGGACATTGGACATTAAAACATTGAACTTAATTAAGTATTACTAATTTTTCAAACGCCTGTGCCGAGTAGCCTTCGGGTGTGCGCACTTTTATGCGATACACATAAACACCTTTACCTATTTTCTGGTCGTAATCATCACGCCCGTTCCAGGCAATGCCTTCGGCACGAAAACCATCGCAGTTTACTTGTTCGTTAATAGTTTTAACCACTTTCCCCGAAACGGTAAACACCTGAATATTTACATCCAGATCAGCACAAGGTCGGTTATGCTCAAACATAAATTGTGTGTTGGTGGTAAACGGATTGGGGTAGTTCAACACATGGCTCAATGCCAACTCTGCCGACTGCGAAACAATAAACTCGGTATAGGCATCAGACGAATTATTGTAAACATCCCACACTTTCATTTTCAGGGTGTGGTTGCCTTCACTCAGTTCAGAGAACGGGTAGCGTATGGTTCCGCTCTGATAACTGTTCAGGTCTGCCTGATAATATTCGTTCAGCACTATGGTTTTGTTGGTGTTTTCGTCCAGTACGGCAGCAACATCGTGTCCTATGCCATTGCCCACGGTGTTAATTCCGTTGGGGTCGCTTACTACGGCATACAATAAAGGATTTTCGTTGGTAACGCCACCAAAAACAAA